>NZ_JBEYUS010000064.1:0-37972 GCF_040643635.1 Saccharopolyspora sp. NPDC047091 | reverse complement strand
GTGGAGATCTTCGAGAACGACCTTATCGACTCCGCCGCCACCCCGGAGCGGATCCGCGCGCAGTGCGCGGACCTCGGCCTGGGCATCGACCTCTACCAGCCGTTCCGCGACTTCGAAGCGGTCCCGCGGGACGTGCTGCGCGCCAACCTGCGCCGCGCCGAGCACAAGTTCGACCTGATGGCGCGGCTCGGCGCGGACACCGCGCTGGTGTGCTCCTCGGTGTCCGCGGAGGCCGTGGACGACGACGACCTGGCCGCCGAGCAGCTGCACGAACTCGCCGAGCTCGCGGCCGGGCGCGGCATCCGGATCTGCTACGAGGCGCTGGCCTGGGGCCGGTTCGTGCACACCTACGAGCGGGCGTGGCGGATCGTGCGCCGCGCCGACCACCCGGCGCTGGGCGTGTGCCTGGACAGCTTCCACATCCTGTCCCGGGGCAGCGACCTCACCACCATCCGCACCATCCCCGCCGAGAAGCTGTTCTTCCTGCAGCTCGCCGACGCGCCGCGGATGAACATGGACCTGTTGCAGTGGAGCAGGCACCACCGGCTGTTCCCCGGCCAGGGCGAGTTCGACCTCGCCGGCTTCCTCGGCACCGTGCTCGCCGCCGGGTACGCGGGGCCGCTGTCGCTGGAGGTGTTCAACGACGTGTTCCGGCAGGCCGATCCGGGCCCGGCCGCGGTGGACGCGATGCGCTCGCTGCTGGCGCTGGAGGAAGCGGCCGTCCCCGCCGGACCCGTCGTCGCCGGGCGCAGCCTGCCCGCACCGGCCGAGCTGGCCGGACCCGCGTTCGTCGAGCTCGGCGCCGACCCGGAGGCCGGCGAGCGGCTGGGCGCGACGCTGGCCGCGCTCGGCTTCCGCCGGGCCGGGCGGCACCGCTCCAAACCGGTGCGGCTGTGGGAGCAGGGCGCCGCGCGCATCCTGGTGAACACCGAACCGGACCGGCCGGAGCACCGCGGTGGCGGGGCGCTCGCCGCGCTCGGCGTGCACAGCGCCGATCCGCTCGCCGCGACCCGCCGCGCCGAAGGGCTGCTCGCACCGGTGCTGCCGCGCACCGCCCGGCCCGACGAGGCCGACCTGTCCTCGGTGGCCGCTCCGGACGGCACCGCGCTGTTCTTCTGCCGCACCGGCGCGGACCGCGACGCGGGCTGGCTCGGCGACTTCGCGCCCGAGAGCGACTTCGCGCCCGGGAGCGGCGAGGATCCCGAGAGCGGCGAGGCACCGGCCGCGGGCATCACCGGCATCGACCACGTCGCGATGACCCAGCCGTTCGACCACTTCGACGAGGCGATCCTGTTCTACCGCTCGGTGCTCGGTCTGGCCCCGGAGCCGCCGGTGGAGTTCGCCGCCCCGTTCGGGCTGGTCCGCAGCAGGCTGGTGCTGGACCCGGGCGGCACGGTGCGGCTGGCGCTGGACTCGGCGGTGCTGCGCCGCGGCTCCTGGGCGCCCGCCGTGCCGAACCCGCAGCACGTGGCGCTGAGCACCGACGACGTGTTCGCCGCGGCGCGGGCGGTGCGGGAGCTGGGCGCGCCGGTGGTGGCGATCCCGGACAACTACTACGACGACCTGGACGCCCGGCTGGAGCTCGACGCGGGGCTCGCGGCGCGGCTGCGGGAGCATTCGGTGCTCTACGACCGGGATGCGCGCGGCGAGTACCTGCACTTCTCGGTGGCGGTGCCGGGATCGCGGGTGTTCTTCGAGGTGGTGCAGCGGGTCGGCGGCTACCGCGGCCGCGGCGAGCTCAACGCACCGGTGCGGATGGCCGCGCACCGCAGGCGCCGCCTGGCGAGCTCCGGCGCCTGATCCCGGTGCTCAGCCGGCCTGCGGGATGCCCGCGGGCCGGTCGGCCTTGCTGCTGCGCGAGATGCGCCGCAGCACCTCCTTGATGTCCCGCTCGCCCACGTCCCGGTGCGTCACGAACCGCACGTTCCCGTCCATCGGCACCGCGAGCACCCCGATCTCCCGCAACCAGTCCAGGGTGAGCCGCACGTCCGGCACCGCGGCCAGCACGATGTTGGTCTGCGGGTCCGTGATGTCCCAGCCAAGCTCGGTGAGCCCGTCGGCGAGCAGCGTCGCGTGCCGGTGGTCCTTCTCCAGCGCCGCGACCCGGTCCAGCGCGACGAGCCCGGCCGCCGCGAGCACCCCGCCCTGCCGGACGCCGCCGCCGAGCATCTTGCGCACCCGCCGCGCTTCGGCGACGAAGTCGCTGGTGCCCGCCACCACCGAGCCGACGGGCGCGCCGAGCCCCTTGCTCAGGCAGGCCTGCACCGTGTCGACCCCGACGGTCAGCGCGGCGGGCGGCAGCCCGAGCGCGGTGGCGGCGTTCCAGATCCGCGCCCCGTCCAGGTGCACGTGCAGCCCGCGGTCGCGGGCGGCGGCGGCGAGCTGGGCGTGCTCGTGCGGCGGGATGACCGCGCCGCCCGCCGCGTTGTGCGTGTTCTCCAGGCACAGCAGCGTGGTGTGCAGCGCGTCGTAGTGCCGGTCGCCGCTTGCGTGCGCACGTACCGCGTCGGCGGTGGGGCGCCCCGGACCGGCGTCCCACTCCAGCGGTTCCGGCATGCCCCCGGCGAGCCACGCGGCGGAACCGAGCTCGTGGTGCAGCACGTGCGCGCCGCGCGGGGCGAGGAACCGGTCGCCGCGGCGCAGGTGCACCGACAGCGCGATCAGATTGCCCATCGTGCCGCTGGGCACCCACAGCGCGGCGGCGGTGCCGAGCAGCTGGGCGGCCCGTTCCTCCAGCGCGCGCATCGTGGGGTCGTGGTCGAGCACGTCGTCGCCGACTTCGGCTTCGGCCATCGCCGCGGCCATCCGCTTGTCGGGGCGCGTGACCGTGTCGGAACGGAGGTCGATGGAGGCCGTTTTGGTCACGAACCGATCACACCACATCGGCGGGGGGTGGAGGCAACTGGTCGGGGGATACCGGTTGCCCGGCACGCGGCCGTGCCGCCGCGCATCCGGGTGGTCGCCGAGCGTGCTCGCACTGCTGACCTGCGCGGCCCCGGACACCACCGGTGGCGGCTCGGCCACGCGGTCCGGCTTCACTACAGTTCTGCACGCGCGTCGTTCGTTTTTCGCGGCGGCGTGCAACCACAGGTGCCGGGCGCACCGTCCCAGCAGTGCAAGCACGGACGAGCGGAGAGTCCGCGTGGACCAGCGCGAGGAGCAGGAGTTCGCGGAGTATTTCGCGGCTCGGCGGGAGGCGGTTCGTCGGATGGCGTACATGATGTGCGGCGATTGGCACCGCGCGGACGACTTGGCCCAGACCGCGTTCATCTCCTTGCACCGGCATTGGCGCAAGGTGCGGGACAAGGGCGCGCTGGACGCGTACGTCCGCCGCACGCTCAGCCGTGCGGTGATCGACGAGTCGCGGCGTCCGTGGCGCCGGGAGAAGTTCACCGACGTGCTCCCGGACCGGCCCGCGGGCGGTTCGGTCGAAGACGGCATCGCGACCAGGCAGACGCTGGTCGCCGGTCTGCGCGAGGTTCCGCCGAAGCAGCGGGCCGTGCTGGTGCTGCGATTCCTGGAGGGGCTCGACGTCGCCGGGGTCGCCGAGGTGATGAAGTGCAGCGAAGGCACCGTGAAGAGCCAGTCGGCCCGTGGGCTGGAGGCGCTGCGGGAGGCCTTGGGCGGCCAACTCGACGATCTTCGCTCGACGTCGTGAGGAGGTGCGGCAAGTGAACGAGACCGAGCTGGAACAGCTTTTCCGGAACGCGGCCCGCGACGCTCCCGATGCGTCGTTCGACGAGCAGGACGTGCTGCGCGGGTCCCGCCGGGTGACGGCGCGCCGCCGCACCGCGCTCGCCGGTGGCTCGCTGGTCGCGGCGGCCGTGCTGGTCGGCGGGATCGGTGCGGGCACCGGGTTCTTCGGCAGCCCGGGCGAACCGGTGGCGCAGGCCCCGGCAGCGCCGACGCAGGCGCCGATGGCGCTGCCGCAGGAACCCGCCACGCCGCGATCCGGCCCGATCACCCTGGGCGATCCGAAGGCGGGTGCCGGGTGCGGTACCCCGGATTCGGCGTTGGCCGCGGCGCTGACCGAGCAGCTCCCGGAGGCGCGGAGCACGCAGCCGACGAGCGCCGACGGCTCCTGCCCGATCGGGTCGCGGACCGCCGCGGTCCCGGTCCGGGAGGGCGCGGTGTCCGGGAAGGTGGCGTTGCTGCTGAGCCCGTCCGGCGCGCGGCCCGCCGCCGCGGAAGGCCGTGCCCCGCACACCGAGGTGGTGGAGGTGCCGACGCGCAGCGGCCGCACGCTGACGGTGCTCAGCGAGCCGATGGGTGCGCCGACGGCTCCCTTCGCCGATCGCCTGGACGGCATCGCGGCGGACCTGGCGCCCCGCTTCTGACTGCTCGCGCGGGACCCTCCCGGCCGCTCGTGGCGGGTGCGGGCACCGCGCGGGACGTCAGCCGAGCCTGCGGCGGAGGGTCCGGCGGGCCGCGCTGCGCGGATCGGGTCCGCTCTCGATGAGGGCGTTCACCACGGTCCCGTCGACGAGGGCGATGAGTTCGTCCAGCTGTTCGCGGTCGACGGGCATGCCGCTGCGGGCGAGGATCTCGTCGAGCAGGTCCTTCAGCTCGCCGGTCAGCTCCCGCATCAGCGGCGCCAGGTAGGGCCGCCGCGGTGAGCCGACGAGCCGCTCGTAGCGCAGCAGCACCGGTTCGGTCCCGCCGTCCCGCGAATCGACGCCGAGCAGCAGGTCGAGCAGGAGCTCCACGACGTCCTCGACGGTGCGCCGCTCGTCGGCGAGCTCGTCGAGCCGGGCGCGGCCCGCGGCGATCTCGGTGCGGCCTTCGTGCTCCACGGCCGCGGCGACGAGGTCGTCCAACGAGGTGAAGTAGTAGGTGGTGGACGCGAGCGGCAGCCCCGCGCGGTCCGCCACGGCTCGGTGCCGCACCGCTTCGAGCCCGCCTTCGGCGAGCAGTGCCACCGCCGCCTCGACGAGTGCGTGGCGGCGGCGTTCGCCCTTGGGGGTGGCCGCTGTCATGACGCCCGATCCTAGGAGTCAGTGCGATCCGGCGAGGTTGAGCCCGATCACCCCGGCGACGATGAGCACCAGCGACACGATCTTGAGCACGGACACGGCGTCGCCGAGCCACAGCATGCCGATCACCGCGGTGAGCGCGGCGCCGATGCCGGTCCACACCGCGTAGGCGGGCCCGGCGGGCAGCGTGCGCATCGCCCAGGCGAGGCCGCTGAAGCTGACGGCGGCCAGCACCAGGAACGACACGCTGGGCCACAGCTTGCTGAAGCCGTCGGAGAGCTTCAGCGAGATCGCCCAGCCCGCCTCGAGCACGCCGGAGATCATCAGCACGATCCAAGCCATCACTACCTCCCGATTCCTGCACGACCGTACCAGAAATTCGGGAGTGCGAGGTCCGGCGGTTCCCGCGCGAGGAGGTGCGCACCGAGACCTGGCCCGGCAGCATCGGGTGCTCCGGCGCGGTTCCCACGGGGGCGCGCACCGCCGTCCGTGATCACGCGCGGCGCGTCCGCTCCCCGCCGGGCGGTGCAGTCCCCGAGTCGCCGACCGCGCCCGCAGACCCCAGCGGGTTCTCCGCGGTTCGCCGCGCGGACCGCGATCTGTCCCACCGGCGCGAACGAATCCCGCAGTGGGCTGCCGAGGTTGCCACCCGCCCGACCTCGCGGCGGGAGCCCGAGAGACGGGCGGTCAGTTCTCGCCCGCGGCGGCGCGGTGCAGCGCGGCGTAGGAACCGCCCGCGGCGAGCAGCTCGCGGTGCGCGCCGAGCTCCACGATCCGTCCGCCGTCCACCACCGCCACCCGGTCCGCGGTGCGCGCGGTGTGCAGCCGGTGCGCGATGGCGATGACGGTGCGCCCGGCCAGCAGCCGGGACAGCGAGCGCTCCAGCTGCCGCGAACCGTCCCCGTCCAGCAGCGAGGTCGCCTCGTCGAGCACCAGGGTGTGCGGGTCGGCGAGCACCACCCGGGCCAGCGCGAGCTGCTGCGCGACCGCGGCGGGCACCGCTGCGCCGCCGGAGCCGACCACCGCGTCCAGCCCGCCCGGCAGCCGCGCGGCCCACTCGGCGGCGCCGACCACGGCCAGCGCGTCGTGGAGTTCGCGGTCGGTCCACTCCCGCGCTTCGGGCAGCGACAAGTTGTCCCGCAGGCTCGCGGTGAACACGTGCTGCTCCTGGGTGAGCAGCAGGACCTCCCGGCGGACGCGGGCGGGCGGCAGCGCGGTGATCTCCACGTCGCCGAAGGCGACCGAACCGGAGTCGGGTGCGCTGACGCCCGCGATGAGCCGCCCCAGCGTGGACTTGCCCGCCCCGGACGGACCGACCACGACGAGCCGCTCCCCGGCGGGAACGCGCAGGTCGACGCCGTGCAGGACCTCGCGGCCCGCGCGGTAGGAGAACCGGACGTCGCGCAGCACCAGGTCGTGCGCGCCGGGACCGGCCGGCTCGGGCGTGCCGCGGCCGGCCGCGGGGCGGCGCTCGGTGCGCTCGGGTCCGGCGTCGCCGGGTGCGGTGTCGCCGAGCGCGGCGTCCCTGATCGCAGCGCGATCGGATTCAGCGCGATCGGGTTCGGCGCGTTCCGGCTCTGGGCGATCGGGCGCAGCGTGATCGAGTTCTGGGCGATCGGGCTCAGCGCGGCGGGGCTCCGGGCGATGGGGCTCGGAACGCTCGTGCTCAGAACGCTCGGGCTCCGGTCGATCGGACTCCCCCGCCCCGCTCCCCGGCACCCCGAGGATCCGCCGCAGCGCCGCGTCCCCCAGCTGGAGTTCCTCCAGCCACGAGAACAGCTCGGCCAGCGGTTCGGCCAGCGCCGCCGCGTACAGCACCACCGTCGTCACCGTGCCCAGCTCCGCCAGCCCCGCCCGGTAGCTCCAGCCGCCGATGAGCAGGATCGCCGCGAGCGGCAGCACGTAGGACAGCTCCAGCGCGGGCAGGAACACCGCCAGCAGCCCGCGGTGCCGCTGCTCGTCGGCGACGGCCCGCGCGAGCACCCGGTCGTTGTGCTCGCGGCGCCGCGCGGCGAGCCGCAGCGAGTCGATGGTGCGCGCGCCCCGCACGGTCTCGTGGATGCCGGACTGCACCCCGGCCCAGTCCGCGAGCAGCCTGGTCAGCGTCCGCCGGGCGCGCGGGAAGTACCAGCGGCTCACCGCCACCAGCAGCGGGACCGCCACCAGCAGGCCGCAGGCGAGCAGCGGCGCGGTGGCGACCATCGCGGCCGCGGTGAACACGAGCGCCAGCGCCGCCCCGGTCAGCTCGGGTGCCGCGTCGCGGACGGTGGAGTCGAGCCGGTCCACGTCGGAGGTGGCGCGGCTGAGCAGGTCTCCGGTGCCCGCTTCCTCCACGGTGCTCAGCGGCAGTCGCAGCGCGCGGCCCACCACCCGCTCCCGGGCCTCGGCGAGGACGGCTTCGCCGAACACGGCGGCGCGCAGCCGGGCCGCGCGGGCCAGCAGCGCGTGCACCACCAGCACCGCCAGGAACCCGGCCGCCAGCAGGTCGACCTGCCGCACCGGTGCTCCGGCGACCACCGCGTCGACCAGGTGGCCCAGCAGCTGCGGGCCGATCAGGCCGACCGCGGTGGACAGCGCGAACAGCAACACGAGCAGCGCGAACCGCTTCCGGTGGGCGGCGGCGGTGCGCCGCAGCCACCGCAGCACCTCGGTCCGCTCGGCCAGGGGCAGCGTCATGCGCGGTCCTCCGCCACGTGCACCACCCGGTCGGCGACCGCGTGCCACAGCGGGCTCTGCGTGAGCACGATCGTGGTGCGTCCTTTCCGCAGGTCGCGGACGCGGCGCACGATGCGCGCCTCGGTGTGCGCGTCCACCGCGGAGGTCGGTTCGTCCAGCACCAGCACGTCGGCGTCGCTGCACAGCGCCCGTGCCAGCAGCAGCCGCTGGCGTTGGCCGCCGGAGAGCGCGCGGCCCTGCTCGGTGAGCTCGCCGTCCGCGGGCAGCGCGGCGAGCACGTCCGCGGCGTCGGCGGCGTGCAGCGCGGCCTCCACCGGCACCGGCGAGCCCAGGTCGATCCCGGCGCGGACCGGCCCGGCGAACAGCAGGTCCTGGTTGTGCGCGAGCACGATCCGCTCCCGCAGCTCGGCGACCGCGACCTCCGCGAGCGGCACGCCTCCGGCCAGCACCGGCCCGTCGTCGACGTGCCGGGCGAGGCGTTCGGCGAGCGCTTCGCCCTGCCCGGCGGCGTCGACGGCGGTGAGCTCGCCCGCGTCGGCGCGGGCCCCGGTGCGCTCGTCGGCGAGCGCGAGCGGCCCGGCCGGCAGCGTCCGCGGCACGTCCGGGTCGGCGGGTTCCGGTCGCAGCCGCAGCAGCGCGCAGGCGCGGTCGGCCGCCACGACGGCCGAGGCGAAG
This sequence comes from Saccharopolyspora sp. NPDC047091, assembly GCF_040643635.1. NCBI lineage: Bacteria > Bacillati > Actinomycetota > Actinomycetes > Pseudonocardiales > Pseudonocardiaceae > Saccharopolyspora > Saccharopolyspora sp. NPDC047091. Next base: position 29,648 of record NZ_JBEYUS010000064.1, on the reverse strand, counting down.
GTGCTCGCGGCCTCGGTCGCGGTGCGCACCGGGATGACCAGGAAGCTGGACACCCCGTAGAACGCGACGAGTTCACCGGCGCTGATCGTCCCGGCCAGCGCCATCCGCGCGCCCAGCCAGGTGACCAGCACCGTCACCAGCCCGGGCAGCAGCACTTCCGCCCCGGCCAGCCACGCGGTGATCCGCCCGGCGGCGACCCCGGAGTCCTGGACGCGGCGGTTGGCCGCGACGAACCGGTCGTGGAACCGGGACTCGCCGCCGATGCCGCGCAGCACGCGCAGCCCGGACACGATGTCCGCGGCGAGCGTGTTCAGCCCGGTCAGGTTCTCCCGCTGCGCCTCCTCGCGGCGCCGCAGCGGGCCCAGCAGCGGCCCGATGCCCAGCGTCGCCAGCGGTACCCCGACCAGCGCCACCGCCGCCATCAGCGGCGAGATCGTCAGCAGCGCGCCCGCGGCGGCGAGGAACGCGACGACCGCCCCGCTGAGCCGGGCGGACACCTCGAACGCCTGCCCCACCTGGTAGATGTCGGCGGAGCCCGCGGACACCACCTCACCGGTGCGGACGCGCCTGGTGAGCGCGCCGCCGAGGCCCGCCACGTGGTGCAGCACGACCTTCTCGGCGGAGCTCGCGCCGTGCAGCCACAGGGTGTGCGAGGTCCAGCTCAGCGCCGCCGCGCCCAACGCCTGCACGATCCCGAGCACCAGCACCACCAGCACCCACCGCAGCAGCGCCGACCCGTCCCGGGCGGCCACGCCCGCGTCCAGCGCGCGCCCGATGACCAGCGGCAGCACCGCGGTCGGCAGCAGCCACAGCGAACCGGTGACGGGTGCCGCGGCCACCAGCGCGGGACGGTCGCGCAGCAGCGACCACAGCAGGCGCAGCGGGCCGCGCGGATCAGGAGTCATGACGAGCCGAACCTAGCTCGCGACGGCTCGCCGCCTCGACCGAATTTCCGCGCCGCCCACTGCCCGGTCCTGGGGTCCGCGGCCGGGAAGTATCCTGGTCAGCCGTGACGGTCAAGCCCCACCTCCCGAACGTGCTCGCCCACCGCTACGCCTCGCCGGAGCTGGTCGAGCTGTGGTCCCCGCAGCACAAGATCGTGCTGGAACGGCAGCTGTGGCTGGCCGTGCTGCGCGCCCAGGCCGACCTCGGCGTCGACGTGCCCGCGGGCGCGGTCGCCGACTACGAGCGGGTCGTCGACCAGGTCGACCTGGACTCCATCGCCGAGCGCGAGCGCCAGACCCGGCACGACGTGAAGGCCCGCATCGAGGAGTTCAACGCCCTCGCCGGGCACGAGCACGTGCACAAGGGCATGACCTCCCGCGACCTCACCGAGAACGTGGAGCAGCTGCAGGTCCGCCGCAGCCTGGAGCACGTGCGCGACCGCGTGGTCGCCGTGCTGGCCCGGCTGGCGCGACTCGCCGCCGAGCACGGCGAGCTGGTGCTGGCGGGCCGGTCGCACAACGTGGCGGCGCAGGCCACCACCCTCGGCAAGCGCTTCGCGACGGCCGCCGACGAACTGCTCGTCGCGTTCGGCCGCGTCGAGGAGCTGTTGGCCCGCTACCCGCTGCGCGGCATCAAGGGTCCGGTCGGCACCTCGCAGGACATGCTGGACCTGCTCGGCGACGCCGGGAAGCTCGCCGACCTCGAAAGCCGCATCGCCGAGCACCTCGGGTTCGGGAAGGTGCTCACCAGCGTCGGCCAGGTCTACCCGCGGTCGCTCGACTTCGAGGTGCTCACCGCGCTGTCCCAGCTGGCCGCGGCGCCGTCCTCGGTGGCGAAGACGATCCGGCTGATGGCGGGCCACGAGCTGGTCACCGAGGGCTTCCAGCCCGGCCAGGTCGGCTCCAGCGCCATGCCGCACAAGATGAACACCCGTTCCTGCGAGCGCGTCAACGGCCTGTCCGTGCTGCTGCGCGGCTACGTGTCGATGGGCGGGGAGCTGGCCGGGGACCAGTGGAACGAGGGCGACGTGTCCTGCTCGGTGGTGCGCCGCATCGCGCTGCCGGACGCGTTCTTCGCGTTCGACGGGCTGCTGGAGACGTTCCTGACGGTGCTCGACGAGTTCGGCGCCTACCCGGCCGTGGTGGCCCGCGAGCTGGACCGCTACCTGCCGTTCCTGGCGACGACGAAGGTGCTGATGGCGGCGGTGCGCGCCGGCGTCGGCCGGGAGACCGCGCACGAGGCGATCAAGGAGAACGCGGTCGCCGTCGCGCTGGCCATGCGGGAGCAGGGCATCGAGCGCAACGACCTGCTGGACCGGCTCGCCGCCGACGAGCGGCTGCCGCTGGACAAGGCGGCGCTGGAGGACCTCCTCGCCGACCGGCTGTCCTTCACCGGCGCGGCGTCCGCCCAGGTCGCCGCCGTCGTCGCCGCGGTCGACGAGGTCGTCGCCCGCCACCCCGAAGCGGCCCGCTACACCCCGTCCCCCATCCTCTGATCCCCTCCAGGTGAATGGCCCACCCGACCATCCGCGCAAGGCGAATGGGCCATTCACCTGGGTTCTACCGAGGGTCGCCCGGTCGGGTGGTGACGGGCGTGGGGGAGAATCCCCGCGTGGTCGCACTCTCGGCATACCCGCTGATCGCCGCGGGCAAGGTTCGCCAGCTGCACGCCGTGGACGACGAGCACCTGCTGATGGTCGCGTCGGACCGGATCTCGGCCTACGACCACGTGCTCGACACCCCCATCCCGGACAAGGGCCGGGTGCTGACGGCGATGAGCGTGTTCTGGTTCGACCTGCTCGCCGAGCTGGTGCCGAACCACGTCGTCGCGCACGACGACCCGCGCATCCCCGCCGAGGTGCGCGGCCGCGCGCTGCTGGTGCGCAGGCTGGAGATGCTGCCGGTGGAGTGCGTGGCCCGCGGCTACCTCACCGGATCCGGGCTGATCGACTACCGGGCGACCGGCGCGGTGTGCGGCGTCGCGCTGCCGGCCGGGCTGACCGAGGCCTCCCGGCTGCCGGAACCGATCTTCACCCCGGCCACGAAGGCCGAGCTCGGCGCGCACGACGAGAACGTCAGCTTCGACGCCGTCGCCGCCGACGTGGGCCGGGAGCGCGCCGAGCAGCTCCGCGAGCTGACGCTGCGGGTGTACGCGCGGGCCGCCGAGCACGCGGAGAGCCGCGGCGTGATCCTCGCCGACACCAAGTTCGAGTTCGGCCTCGGCGCGGACGGCATCGTGCTGGGCGACGAGGTGCTCACCCCCGACTCCTCCCGGTTCTGGCCCGCCGACGGCTACGAGGCGGGCCGGGTGCAGCCGTCCTTCGACAAGCAGTACGTGCGGAACTGGCTGACCTCGCCGGAGTCCGGCTGGGACCGGGCCGCCGACGCGCCGCCGCCCTCGCTGCCGGACGAGGTGGTGGCCGCGACCCGCGACCGCTACGTGGAGGCGTACGAGCGCATCACCGGGCGCGACCTCGCGGACTGGCCGACCCCCGCCTGACCGTCCGGCGGCTCGTCCGGCTCGGTTGTTCGGCCGGCTCGACCCCTGGGTTGTTCGACCGGCTCGGCTGCTCGTCCGGCTCGACCGCCGGGTTGCTGGACCCCTGGACCGGCTCGACCGCGGGGTCGTTCGACCGGCTCGGCTGTTCGACCGGCTCGGCCGCGCGGCTGGCTGGACCGCCGGATCGCTCGGTCGGCTCGACCGCCGGGCTGCTGGACCGCCGGTTTTGCTGATCGCCCGGCCTCTCGGCCGCCCGGTCCCCGGCGCGCGCGGGCGCGACGTTCGCCCGATCTGCGCCGTTCGGTCACCCGCCGGTCAGGGCCGGGACATCCGGGTGCGGCCCAATGGTCTGCCGTGGGCTTTCCGCTGGTCGTCTCCCTGTCGGGGCTCGGAGATCGGGCGCTGGAGCACTGCGCCTGGTTCGCCGCCGAGCTGGATCTGCGCCGCGTCCCGCTGACGCTGCTGGTCGCACCGCGACCGAACGGCTCCGCGCCGCCGCTGCCGGACCGGCCCGCGGTGAGCTGGGTGCGGGAGCGCCGCGGGCTCGGGGACGCGGTGGCGCTGCACGGCTTCGACCACGCCCCGCACGCGCAGCGGCTGCTGCCGCGGGTGGCGTCGTCCGGTCCGGCGGCCGTGGTCCGCGGCGCCGAGTTCGCCGCGCTCCCCGCGCACGAGGCCGGGTTGCGGCTGCGCGCCGCGGCCGCCGCGCTGGACCGGCTGGGACTGCGCGCCGAGCTGTTCGTGCCGCCGCGCTGGCTGTCCTCGCCGGGCACGGTGACGGCGCTGCGCGAGCGGGACTTCGCGGTGTGCGCGGATGCGCTGGGCGTGCACGAGCTGCGCACCGGACGGGTGCACCGCGCGCGGGTGCACGCGCTGGGCCCGGGCGCCCGCGTGGAGCACTGGTGGTGCCGGGCGCTGGTGCTGGGCGTGGGCCGGACGGCCCGCCGCGGCAGACCGGTGCGGCTCGCGGTGGACGCCGCCGACCTGGCGCGCTCCGGTTCGCGGCAGGCGGTGCTGGACGCGGTCGACCTGGCGCTGCACCACGGTGCCGAACCGGCGACCTACGCCGCGTTCGCGGGCGCCGCGGTGCCGCGGCAGCGCACCCCGCTGCCCACCGCGATGCGCAACCTCGACCCGCTCTCCAGCTGAGCGATCGCGGGTGACCGGCCCGCCCGCGCCGGTCGGCCGCGGTCAGGTGAAGGGGCTTTCACCTCGGGCTCAGGGTGGGCTCATCCGCGACCGCGAAGCTCGATCTCGTCCGGGAAAACGCGACGGAGAGGACGAGGAACATGCGGATCAGGAAGCCGAGCAGGGCGGTGCTGGCCACCGCGGCCATCGTGGGAGTGCTGGGGATCGGCGGCGCGGGCGTCGCGCTCGCGGGCGCGGGCACCGGCGCGGTGCCGGAGAACCCGGCCGCCGGAGCACCCGCCAGGTGGGACGACGACGGGCCGTGGGACGACGACCGCTGGGAACGGGACGACCGCGACGACCGCTTCGACGACGGGCCGTGGGACGACGCGGACGACCGGGCGGAGGCCGAGGCCGAGGCGCGGCTGCGGGCCGGAGCCCCGGCACCGCCGCCGCCGGGAGCGGCCGAGCGGCACGACGACCGGGATGACCGCTTCGACGACGACCGCTTCGACGACGACCGGTTCGACGACGACCGCGACGACCGCTTCGACGACGACTGACCGCCGCCGCGGCGACCTCCTACACGGAGGTCGCCGCCTCCCGCTCCAGCACGGCCACGTCGGTGCCCTGCGGCCCGAGCTGCTCGAACATCCGGTAGTGCATCGCGGGCGAGGCCAGCACGGCCTCGTGGATCGGCACCGCGACCCGCGGCGCGACGGCGCGCAGGAAGTCCACGGCCTCGGAGAGCTTCAGCCACGGCGCCCCGGTGGGCACGCCCAGCACGTCGATCCTCTGTTCGGGCACGTGGAACGAGTCGCCCGGGTGGTAGAAGGCGCCGTGGTCGACGACGAGGCCGACGTTGTCGATGACCGGGATGTCCGGGTGGATGACGGCGTGCTGCCCGCCGACGACGTGCACCGCCGCCCCGCCGAGCTCGAAGGCGTCGCCGGGCCGGGCCGCTTCGGCCTGGAAGCCCTGGCCCGCGACGATCTCCGCGGTGGAGGGGTCGGCGACGAGCCGCGCGCCGGGGTTGGCTTCGAGCAGCCCGGGCAGCCGGTCGGCGTCGAGGTGGTCGAAGTGCTGGTGGGTGATGAGCACCGCGTCGAGGTCGCGCAGCTCCTCGAACCCCGGGGAGAACGCGCCGGGGTCGATGAGCAGCCGCGCCTGCCCGGTGTCCACCAGCACGCATGCGTGTCCGAAGTGTGTGATCTTCATCGGCTCGCCCTCCCAGGACGCAACGGTTGTGCGCCCTCCAGCTTCGCAGAGCGCCGCGGGAGGTCGTTTTCGGCGCGGCCGGGCGTTCGGTCCGGTTCGCCCCGGGAGATCGCCGAAAACGGTGTTCGGCGATTCGATTTCTCATTCGGGTGAGACCGGTGCGATAGCGGTTAATGGGAATGTTCGGGGCTTCCCGCTGCGCCGCTGATCGGGGGGTGTGCGGCGCAGCGGGAAGCGTTCCGGGGATTCCGCTGGGGGGTGGCGGAATCCCCGCCGCCCCGCGTCGCGCGGAAGGGGGTTTCGCGCGCCTGCGGTGGCGGTTCCACCCGGCCTGTTCGGGATCTGCGGCCGGGGAGCTGGGGTTTCTCGACGTCGAGGGGGTGGTGTGGTGGTGCCGGGAACCTGTTTTCCGGTGTTCCCGGTAGTAAGACGTCGGAAGTCCCGTGAACGTTCCGTGAAATCGGCGGAAAGTGTCGGAGGACACAGCGTGGAAAAGCGTTCTGGACAATGCTGCTGAATTCGGCTGAGTAGCTCTGCACAGAAGGGGTGATGTCGTATTTCGCAGCACCTTCCCCCGGACGGGGGAAGGTGGGCGGGTCGATCGCGGAGCGTGCCGGGATGTGTCCTGCAGCGCTCCCGGTGCACCTGTGTGCGAGGGCGAACCCGCAGCTCAGTTACCCTTTGCAGGTACTGCTGGACATCCATCCCTGTCCTGCACGGGGCAGGAGGATCTGCACGAATCCGGGAGCATCGCCCGTGGCCCGAGTCGTCGTCGACGTCATGCCCAAGCAGGAGATTCTCGACCCGCAGGGTCAGGCGGTGGCCGCTGCGCTGCCCCGGCTCGGCTTCGAGGGCATCTCCGAAGTCCGCCAAGGGAAGCGGTTCGAGCTGGAGGTCGCCGACGACGTCGACGACGCCACGCTCGCCCAGATCGCCGAAACGCTGCTGGCCAACCCCGTGATCGAGAACTTCGTCGTCCGCAGGGCGGAAGCATGAGCGATCTCGGGCCCACTTCAGTCCTGCGTAACCGGACCTCAGGGGAACGTGACGCAAGCCGGCCACGAGGAACCACCGAACGCGAGGTTCAGCCGGGCGCAACCAGCACTGTGAATCGCGGAGAGGCGGTACCGGCATGAGCCCGAAGATCGGCGTCATCACCTTCCCCGGCACCCTCGACGACGTCGACGCGCAGCGCGCGGTCCGCAAGGCGGGTGCCGAGGCGGTCCCGCTGTGGCACGCCGACGCCGACCTGCGCGGCGTGGACGCGGTGGTCGTGCCGGGCGGCTTCTCCTACGGGGACTACCTGCGCTGCGGCGCGATCGCGAAGTTCGCCCCGGTGATGGGCGAGGTGATCCGCGCGGCCGGGCAGGGGATGCCGGTGCTGGGCATCTGCAACGGCTTCCAGATCCTGTGCGAGGCCGGGCTGCTGCCGGGTGCGCTGACCCGCAACTCGGGCCTGCACTTCGTGTGCCGCGACCAGTGGCTGAAGGTGGAGAACAACTCCTCCGCGTGGACGTCGCGCTACGACGCGGGCGCCGAGCTGCTGATCCCGCTGAAGTCCGGTGAGGGCGCCTACATGGCGGACCAGGCCGTGCTGGACGAGCTGGAGGGCGAGGGCCGGGTGCTGTTCCGGTACCTGGAGGACGACCCGAACGGTTCGCTGCGCGGCATCGCGGGCATCACCGACGCGCGCGGCCGGGTCGCCGGGCTGATGCCGCACCCGGAGCACGCGATCGACCCGCTGACCGGGCCCACCGATGACGGTCTCGGCATGTTCCTGTCCGCTCTCGACGTACTGGTGGCAGCGTGAGCAACAACGAGCACGACGCGACGGCCGCCGCGGTGGCCGCGGTCGCCGACGGCCCGGAGACGGCTCCGGCGGAGGCGCGGCCGGAACTGGACACGGTGGGCGTCGCGAAGTCCTCGCCGGACCTGGCGCAGCCGTACCGCGAGCTGGGGCTGAAGGACGACGAGTACGAGCGGATCAAGGAGATCCTGGGCCGCCGCCCCACCGACGCCGAACTGGCGATGTACTCGGTGATGTGGAGCGAGCACTGCTCGTACAAGTCGTCGAAGGTGCACCTGAAGTACTTCGGCGAGACCACGACGCCGGAGATGCGGGAGAAGATGCTGGCCGGCATCGGCGAGAACGCCGGTGTGGTCGACATCGGCGACGGCTGGGCGGTCACGTTCAAGCTGGAGTCGCACAACCACCCGTCGTACGTGGAGCCGTACCAGGGCGCGGCCACCGGTGTCGGCGGCATCGTCCGCGACATCATGGCGATGGGCGCCCGCCCGGTCGCGGTGGCGGACCCGCTGCGGTTCGGCCCGGCGGACGCGCCGGACACCCGCCGGGTGCTGCCGGGCGTGGTGGCCGGGGTCGGCGGCTACGGGAACTGCCTGGGCCTGCCGAACATCGGCGGCGAGGTCGTGTTCGACGAGTCGTACGCGGGCAACCCGCTGGTGAACGCGATGTGCGTCGGCGTGATGAAGACCGAGGACCTGCACCTCGCGCACGCTTCCGGCACCGGCAACAAGGTGATCCTGTTCGGCGCCCGCACGGGCCTGGACGGCATCGGTGGCGTGTCGGTGCTGGCCTCGGAGACCTTCGACGACGCCGAGGGCGGCACGGGCCGCAAGAAGCTGCCGAGCGTGCAGGTCGGCGACCCGTTCACCGAGAAGGTGCTGATCGAGTGCTGCCTGGACCTGTACCACTCGGGTCTGGTCGTGGGCATCCAGGACCTGGGCGGCGCGGGCCTGTCCTGCGCGACCTCGGAGCTGGCTTCGGCCGGTGACGGCGGGATGCGCGTGGACCTGGACCAGGTGCCGCTGCGCGCGTCGGGCATGAACCCGGCGGAGGTGCTCTCCAGCGAGTCCCAGGAACGCATGTGCGCCGTCGTCGAACCGTCCCACGTGGACGAGTTCATGAAGGTGTGCGCGAAGTGGGACGTGCTCGCGACGGTGATCGGCGAGGTCACCGACGGCGAGAACCTGGAGATCTACTGGCACGACGAGCTGGTCGTGGACGTGCCGCCGCGCACCGTCGCCCACCAGGGCCCGGTGTACGAGCGCCCGGTGCAGCGCCCCGGTGAGCAGGATCTGATCGCCGCGGACAACGCGAGCACCCTCGCCCGCCCGTCCACTCCGGACGAGCTGCGGGAGACGCTGCTGACGATGGCGGCGTCGCCGAACCTGTGCTCCCGCGAGTGGGTGACCAGCCAGTACGACCGCTACGTGCGGGGCAACACGGTGCTGGCGCAGCCCTCGGACGGCGGCGTGCTGCGCATCGACGAGGAGACGGGCCGCGGCATCGCGGTCGCCACCGACTGCAACGCCCGCTACACGCGGCTGGACCCGTACGCGGGTGCGCAGCTGGCGCTGGCCGAGGCGTACCGGAACGTGGCGACCACGGGTGCGACCCCGATGGCGGTGACGAACTGCCTGAACTTCGGTTCGCCGGAGGACCCGGGCGTGATGTGGCAGTTCCAGCAGGCGGTGCAGGGGCTGGCGGACGGCTGCGCGGAGCTGGGCATCCCGGTGACGGGCGGCAACGTCAGCTTCTACAACCAGACCGGCAGCCAGGCGATCCTGCCGACGCCGGTGGTCGGCGTGCTCGGCACGATCGACGACGTCACCCGCCGCATCCCCACCGGAATCGGTGGCGAGGAGGGCGAGACGCTGCTGCTGCTCGGGGACACCCGCGAGGAGTTCGGCGGCTCGGAGTGGGCGCGCGTCGCCCACGGCCACCTGGGCGGTACTCCGCCGAAGGTGGACCTGGCCCGGGAGAAGCTGCTGGCCGAGGTGCTGCTGGCCGGTTCCCGCGACGGCATGATCTCCGCCGCGCACGACCTGTCCGAGGGCGGGCTGGCGCAGGCGCTGGTCGAGACGGCGCTGATCGGCGAGTGCGGTGCCCGGGTGGTGCTGCCGGAGGGCGCGGACCCGTTCGTCGCCCTGTTCTCCGAGTCCGCGGGCCGCGTGCTGGTGGCGGTGCCGCGCAGCGAGGAGCTGCGGTTCACCGAGATGTGCGCGGCGCGCGAGCTGCCGTGCGCGAAGGTCGGCGTCGCCGATGCGGGCACGTCGAGCCTGGACATCCAGGACATCGCCGAGATCCCCCTCGCGGAGCTCCGCGAGGCCTGGGAAGGCACCCTCCCGGCGCTCTTCGGCTGACGCTCCACTCCGGACGGCCCGCCACCCCGACCCGGGGTGGCGGGCCGTTTCGCGTCAGGTGAATGGCCCACCTGCCCGGTCTGGCGGGTCGAATGGGCCATTCACCTGGGGTGATCAGCGGTCGTAGCGGCCGGATGCGATCGCGGCGAGGAACGCCGTCCAGCGGGCGGAGGTGATGCGGAGGGTGCCGCCGTCGCGGTCCTTCGTGTCGCGGACCCCCGCGATGCCCGGTGCCCCGCCCACTTCGACTCAGGTCTGCGTCGCGGAGGTCCGGGATCTGGTGCGCCATCCGCTGATCTCGGTGGAGGTCACGCTCTCTCCTTGTCCCACTTGCGGCGGTAGCTGCTCAAGAGCTCGACGGACTCGTCGACGCTGAGCGCGCAGGTGAGAACGGTATCCCGCAGCGTGCGGTAAGCGGAAACATCGGCGCGCCCCCGCTCACCACCAGAGGTGAATGCCCATCAGCCCAACGAGAGTGGGCGAATGGGCCACTCACCTCGCCTGCGCGCGCGAGACGTCTGCGCGCGGGCGGGGTTGCCTTGCTGTGGTTCATCGCACGGCCGGGCATCCCGTCGTGCCGCCGAGCGTCTTGTGGATCAAGAAGCAGATCGAGCAGGGAGGCAGACCATGAAGCTCCGCCGCGCCATCGCCGCCACGGCCGTCGCAGGTGTCGCCCTCGGGGTGTCCACGCTGACCGCCGGTTCCGCACTGGCGGACCCGAGCGACGCGCCGTGCACCAGCGACGAGGTGAACATCGAGGTGACCAGGGATCTGGCCGACCCGGGCGAGTACGAGGCGTTCCTGGTCAAGTACACCGCCGCGAGCCCCGACGTCAGCTGCACGCTCGAAGGCGGCGCCGCCGACTTCGCCTTCTTCGACGGTGCGGACCAGGTCCCGGGAGTCGAGGTCCAGGTCGACCACGCCCCGCGGGAGCCGGTGCTGGTCGAGGGCAGCATGTTCGGGATCTCCCGGATCTCGCAGCGGGTCGAGGATCCGGCCGGCCCGGTCGTGCCCACCGATGTCGAGTTCAACCTGCCGGGCGTCCCGGACGGGCCCGCCGCCCACGAGTCCGCCGCGTGGCCGGCCGACGAGCCGATCAAGGGCGAGGTGCTGATCGCTTCCACCATCAGCCAGAGCGCCGCCGAGTGACGAGCGCTCGCCGTTGACGCGGCGAAGACCCGAACGAGGGGTGCGGGCCTTCGCCGCTCAGCCTCCCCCTCGGTCCCGGTCCGTCGAGGCCCGGATCGAGGAGGAGGCGCGCAGGTCCCGCCCGCGGCGGAAGCGCGCACATCCCACCGCACCCGCCCGCGGCGGCGCGCGCACCCCGCCGCTCCCGCCCGCAGCAGCCGCGCGCACATCCCACCGCACCACCACGGCCAGGGCCCGGCGGTCACCCGCGCACCGCCTCCAGGTCCCATCCGCCGAAGTGCGATCCGGCGCCGAACCGGGCGTCCTCGGTGCGCACCTCCGGCGCGGGCTCGGTCCCGCAGAGGTCCAGGCCGCCGGTCAGCCGCGCCGACCGCAGGTCCACCGCCCCGTCGAAGCGGGCGTCCCGCACGTACCACCGCTGCTCGCCCGTGATCCGCTTGAGGTCCACCGACGTGCGGAACACGGAGCGGGCGAAGTCGCAGGGCGCGGCGGTCCGCGCGCCGCGCAGTTCCACGGGCCCCGCGAAGTCGACGTCGGTGGCCCGGATCCGGCCGAGGAACACCGAGTCCCGCAGGTGCACGCCGCCGCGGAACACCGCGCCGCCGAAGCTCGTGGTGTGCCGGAAGCGGCAGCGGTAAGCGGCGATGCGGCCGACGACGCGGTCTTCGAGGGAGAACCGCTCCAGCCAGGCGCGGGTGAGGTCCAGGTCGTGGATCGGCGGGTCCGGGTCGTCCCGGTGCGGCAGCAGGTCGACGACGAGGCGCTGCGCGGTCTGCCGCGCGTGCCGCTCCCGCTCCAGCTCCGGCGCGATCTCGGGGAGTTCGCCGTCCGGCAGCAGCTCCGGGAGCGTCCACTTCGGATGGTCGAACGGCCTGCGCAGGTAGGAGCACAGCACGTCCAGCACGGTCTGCGCGTACTGCGGCCGGGTGCGGGCGAGGCCGGCCAGCGAGTGCATCGCGCCGACCCGGACCTGGTCCGCGTCGTGGCCGAGCAGCTCCACGGCGCGGGCGAAGCGCTCGTCGTCGGCGCGGTCCCGGTCGTGCCCCGTGCGGCGGTCCTCCAGCTCCTGCCGCCTGCGCTCCAGGTCGTAGCGCTCCCGGTCGAGCTCTTGACGCTGCTGGTCGAGCGCCTGGCGGTGTTCCTCGACGCGGCGTCGGCGGTCGTTGAGCCAGAGGGCGTAGAGGGCGACGACGGAGCCCGCGGCGAGCCCGCCGGTGCGCAGGGCGTCGGCACCGGTGCTGCGCGGATCGAAGATCAGCAGTCCGGTGCTCACCCCGCACAGGGCCACCACGGCCAGCACGATCGTCCCGGCCAGTCCGGCTCGCCGTGCCCGCCGCGGCTCCTGCTCGTCCACGGGTCCGATCATCGCAGCCGGTGCGTCCGGCGCGGGACCGATCAGCCCAAGGCGATGGCTTCGAGCTGGGAGTAGGCGCCGTTGAAGGCGTTCTGGTCGATCGGCGTCGAGCTGTACTGCCAGAACGTGTGGAAGCCCCAGCCGTACGGCAGCGCGCCCACGCTGCCCGCGTAGCGCGCGACCCACAGCGGGCTGGTCGAGCCGAAGTCCCCGCGCACGCACTGGTTCCACCAGTTCGTGCTGGTGTAGATCACCGGGTAGCGGCCGGTGCGGTGGAAGTACGTGTCGGAGAAGTCCTTGACCCACGCCGTCATCGAGGCCTGCGACTGCCCGTAGCAGGTGTCGCCGTACGGGTTGTACTCCATGTCGAGCGCGCCGGGCAGCGTCCTGCCGTCCGCCGACCAGCCGCCGCCGTGGTCCACGAAGAAGTTCGCCTGCGCCGCGCCGCTGGAGACGTCCGGCAGCGCGAAGTGGTAGGCGCCGCGGATCATGCCCACGTCGTAGGACCCGTTGTACTGCTGGGCGAAGTACGGGTTCCGGTAGGTGGTGCCCTCGGTGGCCTTGACGAAGGTGAACCGCTTGCCCTGGTTCCAGTACCCGGGCCAGTCCACGTTGCCCTGGTGGCCGCTGACGTCGATGCCTTCGACGGTGGCCAGCGGGGACAGTTCGGGCAGGCCGCGGACCTGGTCGCCGCCTTCGTGCTTGCGGATCTGCGAACCCATCGCGTGGTCGGTCGCCGGCTCGTCGGTCTGGGAGCTCATCGCTGCCTCCGATCGGAGAGGGGAGGGGCCTGCGTGCGCGGGGGCCGCGAGCAGCACGCACGCCCAGGTGATCGAGAGTAGGGAGATCGTGCCGCGGCGGCGAGCGCGTCCACTCGAATGCGTCATCGAAGGTTGGCCCTCTCGGAGAGTCGAAGCCGGTGGCTGTGGCGAACGTTCGCCTAGCCCGAAAGTGTGGCGAACGGTTTTCATCTTTTGCAGCGCGAACGTGGACGAATGACCGGAATGGCGCAATCCGGACGGCACGTGCACATCGAGCGACATCTCAGCCGGAGTGAGGGGAATCCGCACGTTGTGACCGCTCGCGACCCGACGGTCGGGTGAACGGCGCCGGGCCCGGGACCGCCGCCGGGCCTGCTGGTCTGCCGGATCGACACGAATGGCTACCCTGGGTGGGCGGGAATGCGGGTTCGACCGCTCAGCGCCACCGGTCGTATGCTCCGGAGACCCGCTTCACCAGGCACAACCGGGCCACCGAACGACGAACCGGGCACCGGGCGCAATCGGGGCACCACGACCGGCGGGCCACGGCCGAGGGGGCGAACCGACGACGGACGAGTGGAGGGGCGCCACGGGCATGACGGGGTGGACCACGCCGGTCCCGAACACCCGGGAAACGGAGCCGGCGGTGAGCAGAACGGACCGCAGGCGGTTCGCGGCGGTCTGGGCCCAGACCTTGATGGGCACCAGCTACGTGCCCATGACCAGCGCCGAAGTCGAAGGGCGCTTGCTCGGCTACACCGAGCGGCTGGTCGAATCGCTGCTCTCCGATCCGTTCGATCCGGCCGCCGCGCAAGACGTCGGCGACGACCTGGTGGCCGTGCACTTCACCAGCGCCGACTCGCTGGCCCGGACCATCGACCTCATCGGCGACCAGTTCCTCGACGTGCTGCACCTCGACGACGGGCCCGGCTGGCGGCGGCGCATCGCCGCGCTGCAGGGCGCGCTGTGCACCGGGTTCGTCCAGGCGGCCCGCAAGCGCACCCTCGACGAGCAGGAAGCGATCCGGCAGGCCGTGCTCGACGCGCGCGACGCCGTCGAACAAGCCCTGCGCACCAGCGAGGCCCGGTTTCGAGCGATCTTCGCCGAGGCCGCCATCGGCATCTGCATCGCCGACATGGCCGGTCAGGTCCTGGAGGTCAACTCCTCGCTGCGGCGCATCCTCGGGCGCCCCACCGAGGAGCTGAAGCGGATGACTACGCACGACCTGCTGCACCCCGCCGACTCGGAAGGCTTCTGGCGGCTCTACGAGGAGCTCGTCCGCGGCGAGCGCGACCAGTACCGCGTGGAGAAGCAGTTCACCCGTCCCGACGGCGGCCGCGCCTGGACCGAAGTGATCGTCTCGCTGGTGCGCGGCGAGGACGGGATGCCGCTGTACCAGGTGGCCATGGTCGAGGACGTCACCGACCGCAAGCTGCTGCAGGACCGGCTGCGCCACCAGGCCATGCACGACCCGCTGACCGGGCTGCCGAACCGGGCGCTGTTCATGGAGCGGCTCACCTCCGCGATGCGCACCAGGCAGGACGGCGAGCGGGTCGCGCTCTGCTACATGGACCTGGACGGGTTCAAGGTCATCAACGACAGCCTCGGCCACCACGTCGGCGACGACCTGCTCGTCGCCGTGTCCGAGCGGCTCGCGCTGTCCGTGCACGGCGAGGACCGGCTGGTGGCCCGGATGGGCGGCGACGAGTTCGTCATCCTCATCGAGGACTCCGCCAGCACCGAGCAGGCCATCGAGATCGCCGACGAGATCCTCGACGCCCTCGTCGAACCCATCCGCATCGGCGGCCACGAGCTGTCCGTCTCCGCCAGCATCGGCATCGTCGAACGCCCCGTGCACGGCCAGAGCGCCGCCGAGCTCATGCGCGACGCCGACGTCACGCTGTACTGGGCGAAGGCCGAGGGCAAGGGACAGTGGGCGCTGTTCGACCCGGAGCGCAACGCCACCGAGGTCGCCCAGTACCGGCTGTCGGCCACCATGCCCGCCGCGCTGGAGCGCGAGGAGTTCTTCGTCGAGTACCAGCCGCTGGTGGGGCTGCGCGAGTACGGCGTCGTCGGCGTCGAAGCCCTCGCCCGCTGGTGGCACCCCGACCTCGGCAGGCTCGGCCCGGACCGGTTCATCGCGCTCGCCGAGGAGACCGGGCTGATCGTGCCGCTGGGCCGCTGGGTGCTGCGGCAGGCGTGCAAGCAGGCCAAGGAGTGGCAGGACGAGTTCGGCGACGCCGCCCCGTTCGTCAGCGTCAACCTCGCCGTCCGGCAGTCCCGCGACCCCAACCTCGCCTCCGACGTGGAGACGATCCTGCGCGAGACCGACCTCGACCCGACCCGGCTGCAGCTGGAGCTCACCGAGAGCGCGGTGATGGGCACCGCCGACGAACCCATCGAAACGCTGTGGGCGCTGACGAAGATGGGCGTGCGGATCGCCATCGACGACTTCGGCACCGGCTACTCGAACCTCGCCTACCTGCGGCACCTGCCGGTGCACGAGCTGAAGATCGCCGGCTCGTTCATGTCCGGGCTGCGCGACCCGGAGAAGGCCGACCCGGTGGACGCCCGCATCGTCGGCACCCTGGTGGACCTGGCGCACACCCTCGGGCTCACCGTCACCGCCGAAGGCGTCGAGACGCACGCGCAGGCGCGGCGGATGGCGGAGATCGGCTGCGAGACCGGGCAGGGCTTCTTCTTCGCCCGCCCCTGCTCCCCGGAGCGCATCCGGGCGTTCATCGCCGACCACGTCTGACGCGTCGGGCCGGGCGAACGGTCTCGCGAACGGTCCGGGGTCCCGCCCCGCGAACGGTTCGGCGAACGCCTGGCGTCCGGTCCGGTGAACGGCCCCGCGTCCGGTCCGACGAACGACCCGGTCGACTGGTCCGCTCGGCCGCGCGAAGCGCTCACCTGCGCAGATCGAATCGGATGCGGAAATTTCTGCATCCGGCGCAACTCGCCGTGCGGGTGGACGTCCTACGAGGTGAGAGAAGCGCGGGGGGACACCGGCGCACATCCGAGGGAAGGCTGAAGTGATGTTGAAGCGGACTCGTACGGCGACCATGGCAGCGGCGCTCATCGGCGGCACGATGCTGCTCGCGGGCTGCGGCGGCCAGGCCGCGACGAACTCCGCGGCGGGGCAGGAGGGCATGGGCTCCGACACCGCGCCCGCCACGGAGGGCATGGGGTCCGACCTCGCCCCGTCCGACGACCACGCCAGCGGCACGCACGACGACATCTCCGCCTCCAACTGCTCGGCGGAGGACTTCAAGGTCACCATGCAGGCGCAGCCCTCCGACGCCAGTGCCAGCACCAGGTTCCTGGTCCAGATGGAGAACACCTCGGACAAGTCCTGCGAGCTCGGCGGCTGGGTGAACCTCACCCCCACCAACATGGCGGGCGAGGCGTTCGACGTGCCCACCGAGAACGTCAACCTGCCCGGCCCGGACGCCGACCTGACCCTGGAGCCCGGCAAGAGCGCCTTCGCCGGTGTGAAGATCGAGACCGCCGAGAAGTCCGACTCGGACGCCAAGGTCGCCTCCGGCTTCACCGCGACCCCGTCGGACATGAACGGCGAGGTCAACGCCGAGGTCAAGGACCTCAACGGCGGAAGCAGCCCGGTGGAGATCACGGTCAAGAGCATGCAGATCGGCACCCTGCAGCCGTCGCCCCAGGGCGTCGTCGCGTTCTGATCCACGCACGCACGGAACGAGCCCGCGCCGGAGGTCGGCGCGGGCTCGTCGCGTTCCGGGTCAGGCCTGCAGGTCGACGACCGGTTTCACGTCGTCCGGCGTCCGCTCCAAGGCCTGCGTCCAGTCGTCCAGCGGGACGCGGCGGGTGATCAGGTCCGCCAGCCAGCCCTGGTCCGCGTCGGACAGCGACCGCACCGCCTGCTGGTAGTGCCGCAGGTTCGCGTTCACGCTGCCCACCACCACGTCGTTGTCCAGCACCAGCTCGTCGTTGATCGCGCCCGCCGGGACCGGCAGCGTCCGGTCGTGCCCGGCGATGCCGGTGAGCACCGTGATCGCGTTCCGGGCGGTGCGGCGCAGCACGTCGAACACCACCTCACCGGCACCGGTCGCCTCGATCACCACGTCCGGTTCGCAGCCCAGGTCGTCCATCGAGGTGTGGTAGGTCGCGCCCAGCCGCCGCACCAGCTCCGGCTTCGGCCCGTCGGTCATCCGGTCCAGCACGTGCACGTCGAGCCCGCGCTGCACGCCCAGCAGCGCCCCCAGCAGGCCGATCGCGCCCGCGCCGGTGACCAGCGCGTGCCGCGGCGCGTAGTAGGCGCGGCGGCCGATCAGCTCGGCCTGCTCCCACGCCTTCGCCACCACCGACGCCGGTTCGGTCAGCACCCCGCGGTCGCCCAGCGAGCCGGGCACCTTGATCGCGAAGCGGGGTTCGATGGTCCAGCGCTGCGCGCCGAAACCGTCCAGCTCCTTGATGCCGCACTCGGTGAACTCGCCGTTCAGGCAGAAGTCCCACTGTCCCGCCGAGCACGCCGGGCACGGGTGCGGATCGGGGCGCCGCACCACGCCCACCACCAGGTCGCCCTCGCTGAACCCGCTGATCGCGGGCGCGTACCGCACCCGGCCCAGCGACTCGTGGAACAGCACCATCCGGTCCCGGCCCGGCGGCAGTACCCCGTGCGACGCGTGCGTCACGTCGTGGTCCGTCGCGCACGACCCGACCAGCAGGCCGTCCACCAGCAGTTCGCCCGGCCCGGGCGTGGGCTCCGGGAGTTCGGAGACCGCGGCCGAATCCGGCTCGCCCGGCACCACCGTCGCCGCCTTCACCGCGGACCCCTCCCGTTGCGCCTGCTCGACTCGCCCCGAGTGTGCCCGCCGTAGAGCACCGCGGCCGAATTGACCAGCGCCAAGTGGCTGAACGCCTGCGGGAAGTTGCCGGTGAACCGTCCGGAGTGGACGTCGAACTCCTCGGCGTACAGCCCGACGTCGTTGGCGAGCGCCACGAGCTCGTCGAACATGGCCACCGCCTCGTCCCGCCGCCCGCTCAGCGCCAGCGCGTCCACCAGCCAGAACGAGCACGCCAGGAACGAGCCCTCGCGGCCGCTGAGCCCGTCGACCTCGTTGGTGTCCTCGCCCGTCGTGTAGCGGTCCACCAGCACGCCGCGGCGCAGCTCCTGTTCCACCACCCGGATCGTGCTGCGCACCCGCTCGTCGTCGCCGGGCAGGAAACCCACCGACGGGATGAGCAGCGTCGCCGCGTCCACCGTGGTGCCGCCGTAGTACTGGGTGAACGCGCCCAGCTCCGGGTTCCAGCCCTTCGCCAGCACCTCCGCGTGCACCTCGTCGCGCAGCTCCCGCCAGTGCTCCACGGGGCCCGGCAGCCCGTCCTCCTCGGCGGCGCGCACGGCGCGGTCGAACGCCACCCAGACCATCACCCGCGAGTGGGTGAAGTGGCGGTCCGGGCCGCGCACCTCCCACAGGCCCTTGTCCGGCTGCTGCCAGATCGTCGCCAGGTGCTTGAGCATGCCGCGCTGCAGCGCCCAGGTGTCGGCGTTCTCCGCGACCCCGCGCTCCCGCGCCAGGTGCAGCGCGTCCATCACCTCGCCGTACACGTCGAGCTGCTGCTGGCGGAACGCGCCGTTGCCGACGCGCACCGGCTGCGCGCCCTGGTAGCCGGCGAGCCAGTCCACCTCCCACTCCAGCAGGTGCCGCTCCCCGTCCACGCCGTACATGATCTGCACGCCCGCCGGGTCGCCCGCGACGGCGCGCACCAGCCAGCGCCGCCACGCCGCGGCCTCCGCGGAACAGCCGAAGTTGTCCAGCGCCAGCAGCACCAGCGTCGCGTCCCGCAGCCAGCAGTAGCGGTAGTCCCAGTTCCGGTTCCCGCCGAACGCCTCCGGCAGCGACGTGGTGGGGGCGGCGACGATGCCGCCGGTGGGCGCGTAGGTGAGCGCCTTGAGCGTGGCCAGCGACCGGTACACCGCGGCCGCGTGCGGGCCCGAGTAGTCGATCCGCTCGGTCCACTCGCGCCAGAAGTCCGCGCTGTCCTGCGTCTCCTGCACCGGGTCCATCGGTGGCGGGATCGTCTCGTGATCGCTGGACCACTGCATCACCCAGGAGCGGCGCTGCCCCGCGCGCACCGCGAACACCAGCTCGTGGGCGCGCTCGTTCGGCACCCGCTGCGGCAGCAGGTCGCCGCGCAGCACCGCGGTGTGCGGGCCCGCGATCGCCAGGATGTACTCGTCGGGCTCGGGATCGGTCTGCCGCACGTGGCGCACCCACGGCACCGAATCGCCGTAGGCGAAGCGCACGATCCAGCGCAGCCGCATCGGGACCTCGCCGGAGACGCCCTCGACCATGCGCACCAGGCACGGCGGGTCGTGCTGGTTCTTCTCGTGCGGCGGCATGCTGTCCACCAGCCGGACGACGCCGCCGTCGGTGTGGAACTCGGTCTCCAGCACCAGCGAGTTGTCCCGGTAGCGGCGGCGCACCTCGCGCACCGGCTCGTCGGGGACGAGCTGCCAGTGCCCGTCGCGGCCGTCGCCGAGCAGACGGCTGAAGCAGGACGGGGAATCGAAGCGCGGCAGGCACAGCCAGTCCACCGAACCGCTGGTGTCCACGAGCGCCGCGGTGCGCAGATCGGACAGCAGGGCGTAGTGCTCGATGGGGCCGGGCGGGCCGGCGGGTTGATCGCTCACCCGGCCGAGGCTAGGCACCGACGCCCCGGACGACCACCTCCGCGGAGGCGGCCGTCGCGGAGCGGGCCGATCAGTTCGGGGCCGCGGTGTCCACCAGGACGTGGTGCGGGATGACCGCGCGCACCGCGTCGTCCAGGTTCAGCCCCAGGTCCAGGCCGTCCAGCAGCGCGGGCAGGTCGCCGCCTGCGACCCGGCGCGAACCGGGCCAGCTCTCCGGCACCCGCTCCGCCGAGGTGCAGGCGGGCACCAGCTGGCTGCCGTCGTCCAGCTCGGCGACGTACACGGCCGGTTCGCCCGCGCCGTCCTCCGGGTCGTAGAGCAGCACTTCGGCGGCGAGCACCGCGGGCGCCAGCTCGGTGTCCGGGGATTCGCCGGTGGCGATGCGGTGCAGCACCCGCTCCAGCTCGTTCACCGGGTCCGGCAGCGCGAAGGTGAGCTCCGAGGGCTCGTACTCGTCGTTGTACTGGAACTCCGGGTCGATCTCGCCGTCCGCGTCGATGTGGAAGGCGCCCACGACGCCTTCCGGCGGCACGTCGTCGCCGGACTCCTGGTAGCCCGGGTCGACGATGTAGAGCCAGCTGTTCGGAGTCTGCCTGGCCTGCTCCCGCATCTCGTCGGTGATCGGCGGCGGTCCGGGGCGGTCGGGTTGCTCTGACATGGCGCTGGCGTCCTTCGTCGGCTGAGTGGTGGGCTCGACCGGACGCGGCCGGCGCGATCGTCGCCGATCCCGCGGGTTCCCCGCCCGTGCGAGGTGTACCCATCGAGCCTCCCAGTTCTACCGGCCGGTGCCGGATGGATCACCCGGCGGGTCCGTCCATCCCGGCAGGACGGTGCGGGGCGATCACGGATTCACCGCCACCGCAAGGGGTTCCGGGAATGTTCCGGGACCGGTATCGCTGGTCACGCATCCACCTTTCCGAGGTGCCGGTCCGGTCGTGGGCGGGGCAGACTGGGCGGGCGGCGAGTTCGGGGAGGCGGTCGGCATGATCGGTCAGCGGGAAGCACTGCACCTGTTCGGGTGCGAGGTCTTCGACCCGGCGGGGCACCGGATCGGCATCGTCGGCCAGCTGTTCCTCGACGAGACCACCGAGCAACCTGCCTGGATCACCGTGCAGACCGGCCTGTTCGGCACCAACGAGAGCTTCGTCCCGCTGGAGGGCGCCGCGTTCGACGGGGACACGCTGACCGTCTCGGTGCTCAAGGAGACGGTGCGCCACGCGCCGCACGTGCGGCTCGACGACGGCGACCTGCTGCTGGAGCAGGAGCACGCGCTGTACCTGTACTACGGCCTGGAGTACGGCGTGGCCCCCGCCGAACCGGCCGCACCGGGAGCGGAGCCGGTCGTCCAGGAGGGCGAGCTGCCCCCGGAGTACGTGGAGGCGGTGCGGCTGAAGCTGCGCCGCTGGGTCGCCGCGACCTGACCCCCGCACCGCGAATCCCGGGTGTGACGCGTCCACCCGTTGGGAAATGCGGCCCGTTCCCGAGACCGCGCGCGGAATTCATCGAATTCATCCCCGAATGGCCGAACGCGGCGCGCTCCCGGCATTCCGCTGCCTTTCTCGGCCGTCTCGCCGTGCCGCCATCGGGGTGATGCCACTGCGCGGAACGGCCCGTTTCTGCGCGCTGCGTGCTCGCCCTCTCATCCGCTTGGCCGGTGCGGTGCCAGGCGGACGAACCAAGTTCGGAGAAATGCGATCGCAGTGCGCTCCATCTCGGATGCTCAATGAATGCGCAGGTGGGAAGGGTGTTGACGGCATTCTTCCGGAGTCGTTGAATGGTGATCCCACGTCCGCGCAAGGGTTTGGCCACTCATCGCCAAATCCTCCGATCCGCTTGTTTTCGTGGTTTACGTTCGGTTTCGCACCATCAGATCTCCGTCCGGCCTCACCCGGGCGGCGCTGAAGGAAGAGGGATCATGACGAAAATGTTCTCCCGAAGCAGGGCGGTCGGTGCGGGAATCGCCGCCGCCGCACTGGTGCTCTCCGGTGCTCCCGCGTTCGCGGCGCCATCCCTGGCCCCGCTGACCCTGCACCCCGAGACGGGGGTGCTGTCCGCGGACGGCACCGCCGATTCCTACGTGGTCGACCTGCGGGACGGGTCGAACCCGGCCGCGGTCGCCGCCGCGCTGGGCGTGCGCACCGACCACGTCTACACGCACAGCCTGCACGGCTTCTCGGCGGAGCTGACGCCCGAGCAGCTGCAGGCGGTGCGGGCGAACCGCGAGGTGGCGGGGGTGTCGCAGAACTTCCGCATCCAGGTCGAGCAGCCGCAGCGGCCCGCCGAGGTCGGCTCGTGGGGCCTGGACCGGCTCGACCAGCCGGACCTGCCGCTGGATGGGAACTACGCGCCGAACGGCACCGGCGAGGGCGTGACGGCCTACATCGTCGACACCGGCATCGACCCGACGCACCCCGATTTCGAGGGGCGCGCGTCGATCGGCTTCGACGCGACCGGCGGCGACGGCGCCGACGGGCACGGCCACGGCACCCACGTGGCGGGCACCATCGGCTCCGCGACCTACGGCGTGGCGAAGGGCGCCGAGCTGGTCGGGGTGAAGGTGCTCGACGACAACGGCAGCGGCACCTCGGCGGACATCATCGCCGGGCTGGACTGGGTCGCCCAGAACGCGGACGGCCCGTCGGTGGCGAACATGTCGCTGGGCGGCAGCAAGGACCCGACGCTCGACGAGGCCGCGACCGGCCTGGTCGACGCGGGCGTGTTCCTCGCCGTCGCGGCGGGCAACGAGTCGCAGGACGCGGAGAACGTGTCCCCGGCCAGCGCGGAGGGCGTGTTCACCACGGCGGCCTCCGACACGACCGACGCCTCGGCCGAGTTCACCAACTTCGGCGCCACCGTCGAGGGCTACGCCCCCGGCGTGGACATCGTGTCGCTCGCGCCCGGCGGCGGGACCGCGACGTTCAGCGGCACCTCGATGGCCAGCCCGCACGTGGCCGGGGTCGGGGCGCTGTACCTCGCGGCGAACGAGGGTGCCGCGCCCGCGGACGTGATCAGCGGGCTGCAGGGGTCCGCGGCGGCGGACGTGATCAACGGCGCGCCGTCCGGCACGATCGCCGATCTGCTGCAGACGGGCGAGCTCTGAGTTGAGCGAACCGGTCCCCGCCTCACCCGTTCGGAGGCGGGGACCGGTGCGTTCCGCTGATCGGCACGTTCGGCGGAGAAGTCGCGACCGCCGAATGGTGTTCGACAAAGGTTGAGCGGTGCCCTACTGCAAAAGTGGGTTCCCGGGACGATCTCAAGCTGGTTACGGTATCGATCGAGGGGGCCGCTCGCTGCCTGTCGCGGAACTGGTCCAGACCAAGATCGTTTGCTGGACCGAGCCTGCGAAGGCACGTCACGAAAGGGTGTGCCGTGTTATCCGGATACACCGAGGCGCCTGAGCGCGCACAGCCGACCTCGTCGGAACTGCCCGGCCAGGTCAGGACCACCGCGACCGAGGCGGAACGCGCGGTGCGTTCCCAGGTCGAGGCCCGGGACGCCGTCGTCTCCGTCGCCCGCGCCGCCAAGGCCCAAGCCGGCAGCTCCGGCGGAGTGCTCCAGGTCGTGCACGGAGCCCGCCGCGTCGGTTGGGCCGCCTACGAACTCCAGCGCAGCGCCACCGAACTCGTGCAGGGCGTCGCGAAACCGCCGTACGCAGCCACCGGATCGCTCGATTCGCTGGAATCCCGCAAGCTCGCCGAAGGCGTCGGCTACCAGGTGCTCTACGACCGCTCGGCGCTCGCCCGCTCCCCGCAGCTGGAGCTGACGTCCCGGCTGGTGGCGCTCGGCGAACAGGCCCGCGTGGTGCACGTGGCGCCGACGAAGATGATCGTGGTGGACAACGAGGTGGCGCTGCTGCCGCTGACCACCACGGAGCACACGGTGGAGAGCGCGGTGGTGATCCGCAGCTCCGCCATGCTCGTCGCGGTGATGCGGATCTTCGAGGACATGTGGCGGTTCGCCGCCCCGTTCACCTGCGAGCAGGAGCGGCTCGCCGGCGACGACCAGCCCTCCGAGGAGGAGCGGTGGATCCTGTCGCTGCTGGCCTCCGGCGCCACCGACGACACGATCGGCAGGCTGATGGGCTTCAGCGCCCGCACCGCGCACCGGCGCGTCCGCGAGCTCATCGCCCGGCTCGGCGTCGAAACCCGCTTCCAGGCGGGGATGCAGGCCGTCAAGCTCGGCTGGCTCTGACCCCGGGCGGAACGGGCCGTTCGCCGCGCAGGTCGAACGGGCCGGTCAGCGCACGCCTTGGTGCTCCGGATGCCCCGGTGCCCCGGACGGCCAACGCCTCGGACGGCCAACGCCTCGGACGGCCAACGCCTCGGACGGCCAACGCCTCGGACGGCCAACGCCTCGGACGGTCCGGCTCCTCGGACGCCCCGGCCCCGGCGCCGCGGACGCCCCGCGGCGGGGAGGTCGTCCCCGGCGGCGTCCTAAGCTGACCGCATGCCTCCACGTCGGCGGGTCGACCCGCACGAGCTGCGCGCGGCGATCGACGCGGTCGCGCCGTGGCTGGCCGACGAGGGCCGGCGCCCGGCGCGCGCGGAGACCGCGGCCGCGGTCCGGTCGAGCCTGCGCACCCTGGAGGAGATCGCGCCCGGCCGCACCGTCGAGGTGCGGGTGCCGCCGTACGCCGCCGTGCAGTGCGTCGCCGGTCCGGAGCACACCCGCGGCACCCCGCCGAACGTGATCGAGACCGATCCGCGCACCTGGCTGCTGCTCGCCACCGGTGAGCTGGACTTCGCCACCGCGGTCGAGGACGGCCGGGTCAGCGCCTCCGGTTCGCGGGCCGACCTGACCGCGTGGCTCCCGCTGGTCCGCGCGTCCTGACCCGCCCGGTCAGTGCGCCGACTTCAGCAGCACGACCAGCAGGCCGAGCCCGATGAGCACCAGCACCAGCAGCGTGCGCTTCCACCACGGCAGCCGCGTGCGCCGCACCGCCAGCACCGCGAACACGCCCATCGTGGCCACCAGGAACCAGATGCTCGTCCAGGTCGCGACCGCGAACGGCACCAGGCCCAGCGCCGAACCGACGAGCAGCAGCACCGGCAGCACCGCGGCCTGCAGGATCTGACCGGAGGTGCGCAGCATGTGCACCGGATGCAGCGGTTCCGCCACCACCTCCCGCACCGCGAGGTGCGCGACGTACTCGGAGAGCAGGCTCGCCGCCCACAACCCGCCGGTGGCCACCACGACGTCCAGCACCGCCGTCCACGGCTCGACGGGCTCGCCGGGGTGCCGCGCGAGCACCAGCAGGGTGCTCAGGCAGGCGATGGAGCCGTAGATCCGTTCGCGCAGCACGGAGGCGATGTGCTCGGCCCGGGCGCTGTCGGCGGGTGACGTCATGGCGACGTTTCTAGCCGCCCGTTCCGGGTGCCCGCGCCGCGGGGCGAGCGGCCGCACGGAGCTGCGCCGATCGGACATCGGCCGAGGTCCGGACGGCGCAATCTCGGCTGCGGCGGGCGCCGGGGCGGTCACCTCGGGTGCTCGCCCGGGCGCGCACCGGCGCGAACGCTGCGATGACCGGGTTCACACCACCGCCGCGCGTTCGTCGAAACTCCAGTTCAGCAGGGGTGCTGTTCGGGCTTCGCGGAGGCGGCCGGTCATCCGGTCTTCGGCGCCCGTTTACACTGAGGCGTAACTCCGACTCCGTCCTCCAGGGAGTTCTCGGTGGTCTTCGACCGGCCAGACGGCAGTGCCCCCACTACCTCCAGCGCCCGCAGCGCACCCGGTTCGGGCGCCCCCGAACCGGTCGCCGATCCGTTCGAGCAGGACGTGCCGCACGAGGAGTGCGGGGTCTTCGGCGTGTGGGCTCCCGGTGAGGAGGTCGCCAAGCTGACCTTCTACGGGTTGTTCGCCCTCCAGCACCGCGGCCAGGAAGCCGCGGGCATCGCCGTCGGCGACGGCTCGCAGGTGCTGGTCTACAAGGACTTGGGCCTGGTCAGCCAGGTGTTCGACGAGCAGGTGCTGGCCTCGCTGCGCGGCCACGTCGCCGTCGGCCACAACCGCTACTCCACGACGGGCGGCGCGAGCTGGGAGAACGCCCAGCCGACCTTCCGCACCACCGCCTCCGGCAGCGGGCTCGCGCTGGGGCACAACGGGAACCTGGTGAACACCGCGGAGCTGCGGGAGCGGATCGTCGCCGAGGGCGTCGACACCGTGTCCGCGAACAGCTCCTCGCCGGCCTCCGCCTGCGACCGCGCCACCACCGACTCGGATCTGGTGTGCGGGCTGCTCGCCGCGCGCGCCGCGGACAAGGGCATCGAGCAGGCCGCGATGGACCTGTTCCCCACCGTGTCCGGCGCGTTCTCCATGGTCTTCTCCGACGAGTCGACGCTGTACGCGGCCCGCGACCCGCAGGGCGTGCGCCCGCTGGTGCTGGGCAGGCTGGAGCGCGGCTGGGTCGTGGCCAGCGAGACCGCGGCGCTGGACATCGTCGGCGCGTCCTTCGTCCGCGAGGTCGAGCCGGGCGAGCTGCTCGCCATCGACGCCGACGGCCTCCGCTCGCAGCACTTCGCGCACCCCAAGCCGAAGGGCTGCATCTTCGAGTACGTCTACCTGGCCCGCCCGGACACCACGATCTCCGGCCGCTCGGTGAACAGCACCCGGGTGGAGATCGGCCGCAAGCTGGCCCGCGAGCACCCCGTCGACGCCGACCTGGTCATCCCGGTGCCGGAGTCCGGCACGCCCGCGGCGATCGGCTACGCGCAGGCCTCCGGCATCGACTACGGCAACGGGCTGGTGAAGAACTCCTACGTGGGGCGCACCTTCATCCAGCCGTCGCAGACCATCCGGCAGCTCGGCATCCGGTTGAAGCTGAACCCGCTGCGCGAGGTCATCCGCGGCAAGCGCCTGGTGGTCGTGGACGACTCGATCGTCCGCGGCAACACCCAGCGGGCGCTGGTGCGGATGCTGCGCGAGGCCGGGGCGATCGAGGTGCACGTCCGGATCGCCTCCCCGCCGGTGAAGTGGCCGTGCTTCTACGGCATCGACTTCGCCTCCCGCGCGGAGCTCATCGCCAGCGGCACCGACACCGACGGCATCCGCCGGTCCATCGGCGCCGACTCGCTCGGCTACGTCTCGCTGGACGGGCTGGTCACCGCCACCGAGCAGCCGCGCACCCGGTTGTGCGCGGCCTGCTTCGACGGGAACTACCCGATCCCGCTGCCGGAAGAGGCGCAGCTCGGCAAGTACCTGCTCGAAGGCGTAGCGGGCGGAACCGAGAAGGGCGTCTCCGGACCGGCCGAACCGGTCCTGTCCAGCGGTTACGGCGGAGCCGACGCGCTGCGCAGGCCCTGACCGGCCGTGGCGGCACCGGCCGCTGCGCGCCGCGTAGCGTGGTGCCGCCCACCGCCGGGCTGGTCCGTCCGTGGCTCGCAGCCGGGTGGCAGCGGAAATCCGCGCGACGGGACGGGAACCGGCGGGTACGCCTGTGGTAGGCAAGAGGTGTGGGATGGCCCACAGCCGCCCGCGCCGCCGACCGCGCGCCCACCAACGTTGAACGCACACCAGATGTGGAGTCAGTCGTGTCCGAAGACCTGCTCGCAGGCTCATCCGCCGCCGCCGAGAAGGCCACCTACGCGAACGCGGGGGTGAGCATCGAGGCGGGCGACGAAGCCGTGCAGCAGATGCTGCCCTGGGCGAAGCGGGCGAGCAGGCCGGAAGTGCTGGGCTCGCTCGGCGGCTTCGCCGGTCTCTTCCAGCTGAAGCTGGACCGGTGGACCGAACCGGTGCTGGCCTCCTCCACCGACGGCGTCGGCACCAAGCTCGCCGTGGCCCAGGCGATGGACAAGCACGACACGGTCGGCGTCGACCTGGTCGCGATGGTCGTCGACGACCTGGTGGTGTGCGGGGCGGAGCCGCTGTTCCTGCAGGACTACATCGCGGTCGGCAAGGTCGTGCCGGAACGCATCGCCGACCTGGTCAAGGGCGTCTCCGAAGGCTGCCTGCAGGCCGGGTGCGCGCTGCTCGGCGGCGAGACCGCAGAGCACCCGGGCATGATGGCGCCGGGCGAGTACGACATCTCCGCGACCGGCGTCGGCGTCGTCGAGGCGAGCGGGATGCTCGGCCCGGACAAGGTCCGGCCCGGCGACGTGGTGATCGGCATGGGCTCGTCCGGGCTGCACTCCAACGGCTACTCGCTGGCCCGGCACGTGCTGCTGGAGCTGGCCCGGATGCCGCTGACCGGCCACGTGGAGGAGTTCGGCCGCACCCTCGGCGAGGAGCTGCTGGAGCCGACCCGGATCTACGCGAAGGACTGCCTGGCGCTGGCCGCCGAGACCGAGGTGCGCACCTTCGCGCACGTCACCGGCGGTGGCCTGGCCGCGAACCTGGCGCGGGTGGTGCCGACCGGTCTCACCGCGGTGCTGGACCGCGGCAGCTGGACCCCGGACCCGGTGTTCGGCCTCATCGCCCAGCGCGGCCGGGTGGAGACCGAGGAGATGGAGCGGACCTTCAACATGGGCGTCGGCATGGTCGCCGTCGTCACCGCGGAGGACGTGGACCGGGCGCTGGCCGTGCTGACCGCGCGCCACGTGCCCGCCTGGGTGCTCGGCGAGGTCGCCAAGCAGCCCACGGTGGAGGACGCCGCCGAGGACCAGCGCGTCGTCGTCCGGGGCAACCACCCGAGGTTCTGAGCTCCTGATCGACGACAGGGCCGCGACCGGTTGGTCGCGGCCCTGTTCGCGTCCGCAGAATGCGGCCGAGCCCGGTGGGTGTTGTGGTCGGTGGAGTCGGACCGCGAGCCGGAGGAGAACCGTCATGACCGACCGCCACGAGCACGGAGCCCGTCTTGGTCCGGGCGCTTCGTGGGCCGTCGCGGTCTCGGCGACGCTGCACTGCCTGACGGGCTGCGCGATCGGCGAGATCCTCGGCATGATCATCGGGACGTCGCTGGGCCTGCGCAACGCGGGCACCGTGGTCCTGTCCGTGGTCCTCGCGTTCGCCTTCGGCTACGCGCTGACTATGCGCGGAGTGCTGCGCACCGGGGTGGGCCTGGCCGCCGCGTTCCGCGTCGCGCTCGCCGCCGACACGGTGTCCATCTTCGTGATGGAGGTCGTGGACAACGCGGTGATGGTCGTGCTCCCCGGCGCGATGGACGCGGGCGTGGGAAGCGCGCTGTTCTGGGGATCGCTGGCGTTCTCACTGGCCGTCGCGTTCGTGCTGACGGTGCCGGTGAACAAGTGGCTCATCGCCCGCGGCAAGGGCCACGCCGTGGTGCACGGGCGGCACTGACCCCTGTGGAGCGGCCGGGCGAAGAAATCCGAGCCGCCGGGAATTCCGGGCAGGGCTCGCCCGTTGTACGGGGTGGCCGGTGTGCGCGTGCCCCCGGGCTCCATCACGAGCCTGCAGGGAATACCGTTCGGCTGGAGCCTTGCAGCGCCATCCGCCGAGAGGCGGCCCGCACACCGGCCCCTGCTTGTCCGACCACTCCGGGAAGACTCGAAACGCGCGGACCCCCATCCGGGGCGGACGCGCTCCGGTGAGAGGCCGATCCGCACCGGCGCCGAAGATCCGGGACGAGCCCGTTCGAGACGGCGCCGAAGATCCGGAAGTCCGAACCGGAACGAAAAGAAGTGCGCCGGCGTACCGGCGCACTCGATCTCGTGTTCGCGATGGCGTGTCCGGCGATCACACGCTCACCTCAGGCCGTCGGCACTCCTCGCCGAAATCCGCACGACCTGTTCCGCCCGGACGGCGCGCCACAAACCGAAGCCGCCCGCCCCGCCGAACACCAACCGAAACACACCCCCGGAAC
>NZ_JBEYUS010000063.1:0-39442 GCF_040643635.1 Saccharopolyspora sp. NPDC047091 | reverse complement strand
CGCCGCGGCGCGCCCGCCCCCCCCGGCCGCCCGGCCCACCCCCCCCGCCGACCCCCGCGCACGCCCCCTCCGGCGGAGGGGGCTTCCGCACGTCCGGGCCCGGCGCGGCAAGAGCGGTGGAGCAGCGAACCGGGTCCGGACGGAGCAAACGGCGTTGCGGCGAACACGGAACGTTGCCGGGGAAAATTGCTGACTCCGCGTGCCGGATCAGCGACTCCCGTCCCGTCCGATCCGACTCGGATCCACCTTGCGCTGGCGATACGACCCCGATCGATGAACACGTGTGGTGATCGTCGATCGGTTGCGCGCCGAGCCGGAAAAGTCCGAAAACGATTGCGATAGGAAACTTGGACTCGAATCGGTAACAGAGTGCAACTCCACCGCCCCTTCCGGCGATCACAAGGTGACGACTCGAAAGGGGCAAGGAGTGACCGTCACCGAACTCGCCGGAGCCGCCGTCAGCGCGGCGGCTCTGTGCGTCCTGACCGTGCTGCCCGGTGCCGCCCACGCGGAAGCGCAGCCGATCAGCGGGCTCCTCGGCGGCCCGAGCACCACGCAGACCAGCGCCGAGCACACCATCGAACTCCCGCTCCTCGGCGACGCGACCGAACAGATCGACGCGCCGCCCACCAGCTCGGCGCCCAGCACCACCAGCGCCCCCAGCACCGCGCCCACCAGCGAGGGATCCGCCCGCCCCGGTGACGGCGAGATCGAAGCGCGCTACTCGGCGCTGCCCCGCGCGGTGAAGGACGCCATCGGCAACCCGCTCGGCGACGAGGAGATCGAGCACGACGCGCTGCGCTGGCGCGAGTACGAGCACGCCCGCTTCTACTGGACGCCCGACACCGGCGTGCACATCGTCTTCGGCGGCATCCTCGACCGGTTCGTCGCGCTCGGCGCGCACGACGTGGTCGGCGTGCCCACCACCGACGAGCTCACCGACGACGCGGGCGCCCGCTACACCGAGTTCGTCAGCCTCGACGGCAAGGAGACCGCCTCGGCGATCTACTTCACCAGCGGCACCGGAGCGCACCTGCTGCGCGCCCCCATCCTGGAGAAGTGGTCCGAGCACGGCGCCGGAACCTCGCTCGGCTACCCCACCACCGACACCACCACGACCCCCGACGAACTCGGCGCCTACAACCACTTCTCCCGCCCCGGCGGCGCCTCCATCTACCTGACCAGGGACAACGAGGCGCACGTGGTGCTCGGTGCGATCCGGGACAAGTGGGCCGAATCCGGTTGGGAAGCCGGCCCGCTCGGCTACCCCACCACCGACGAGATCACCGCCGCCGACGGGCGCGGGAAGTACGCCCGGTTCGACGGCGACGGCGAGTTCGCCGCCGGCATCGCGTGGAGCCCGCAGACCGGGGCGCACTCGGTGCGCGGCGCCATCAGCGACCAGTACCTCGAACTCAGCGGGCCGAACGGGCTGCTCGGCTACCCGACCACCGACGAGCTCACCGCCCCCGACGGGCGCGGCCGGTACGCGCACTTCACCGGTGGCGACACCGGGGCGGGCTCGATCTACTGGTCGCCGCAGACCGGGGCCGTCGAGGTGTACGGCGGCATCCGCGCCCGCTGGTCCGCGCTCGGCTGGGAGCGGTCCTACCTGGGCTACCCGGTGCGCGGCGAGCACGACGTGCCGTGGGGTCGCAGCACCGAGTTCGAACTCGGGTACGTCGACTGGCACCGAGATGGCGGACGGGTGGTCGACTTCCCGAAGCGCTGACGGGCGATCCCGGAATCCGGCTGGTACAACGGAAACGGGTCATGATCTGAGGCGCGCCTGACGGAGTGGGGTCCGTCAGGCGCGCCTCTTCCCGTTCGCGCTCCCGCCCCGTCCGGCTCCGTCCCGCTCCGTTCCGGGCCCGTTTTCGCGCGGATGGCGCGGAGTTCGCGACCTCACCTGCTCCCCAGTGGACCCGGCCGATGCGGCCGAACCGGTGAACGTCGAAGTCCGGGGCAACCGGCCGCCCCCGGCCCGCGTGCTCAAGTCGTACGAAATTCCTTGCTGTGCAAGCGAAAAGGGGACGTGACTTGAACACCAGGAACTGGGGAATCATGCTCGCCGCGGCCGCCGTGCCGCTCGCCCTCGCCGGGCCCGCCGCCACCGCGGCCGCCGCACCGGAACCCGCCGGGCAGGTCCAGCAGCAGGCCTTCACACCGATCGAAGAGCGGTACTGGAACGACGCCGGCCTGCGGCAGCTGCTCGGTGACCCCGTCGACTCGCAGCAGTCCGACGGCGACACCACCTACCAGCAGTACCAGTACGGCTGGCTGTTCCACACCGAAGCCACCGGGGTCACCGAGATCCACGGCGACATCGCCGCCCGGTACACCGACATCGGCGGTTACGCCGTGCTCGGGGCCGCCGAGGCCGACGAGCGCGTCGCGCCGGACAGGGTCGGCCGCTACAACCAGTTCGCGGGCAGCGACGCGACCGGCCCCGCCTCGATCTACTGGACCGACGCGACCGGGGCGCAGGGCGTGTGGGGCCCGATCCGGGACTTCTGGGAGTCGAAGGGCTGGGAGGTCGGCTATCTCGGCTACCCGACGAAGACGACCACCGCCACCGCCGACGGATCCGGCAGCTACAACCACTTCGTCGGCCCGAACGGGGACGGCGCCTCGGTGTACTGGTCGGAGGAGACGGACGCGCACTCGGTGCAGGGCGCGATCCGCGAAGCGTGGGCCGCGCAGGGCTGGGAGACCGGCGAGCTCGGCTACCCGACGACCGACGAGCAGGTCGCCGACGACGGCGTCGGCCGCTTCAACGAGTTCTCCGGCCTCCAGGAGACCGGAGCCCTCTACTGGTCCCCGGAATCCGGGGCGCACTGGCTGCGGGGCGACGTGCTGCGGCACTGGTACGACCTGGACCGCTACTCCGGCTACCTCGGCTACCCCACGTCGGACCCGCACGAGGTCGAGGGCGGCGTCCAGGTCGACTTCCAGGGTGGCTACATCCTGCGCGACCCGGCCACCGGCGCGATCAGCGACGCGCCCTGGTGATCCGCTGACGGAGCACCGCCGGTGAACGGCCCACCCACCCGCTTTCCCGGCGGAGGGGCCGTTCACCGGTTCGTTCGTCCACTGCGGACTACCCGAGGTCGGCGGCCGGCCCGGTCAGCAGATCGGCGAACTCCACCGGGCGGCAGAAGTACGCGACGTGCCCGCAGTCGAGCGTCCGCACGTCGAACGGGTTCCCGGGCGCCAGCGCGTCCGCCTCCGCGATCATGCGGTCCTGCTCCGGCAGCGGGGTGCAGCGGTCCGCGGTGAACCGCACGAACGTGCGCGGCACCCGGCCCCAGCGCTCCGCCGTCGCAGGCACCCGTTCCCCGGCGATGCGCACGTTCGCGTCCGGCTCCAGCACGTCCACCAGGGCGCGGAACTCGTCGTCGGTGCCCTCCGCGAGCATCGCGGCTTTCGCCGCGCGGAACCGGGCCGGATCGGCGTCGCGCAGGTTGAACCGCAGCACGCCCAGCCGCGCCGGATCGCCCAGGACCGGCCACCCCACCCCGTCCAGCAGGTTCCCGGTGTGCTCCGGCCAGCTCGCCGAATCCGCCACCGACTCCGACCGCACCGCGCACCACGCGGACAGGTACACCAGCCGGTCCACCAGCTCCGGGTACCGCTCCGCGACCGCGGTGATCGGGATGCCACCCGCGCTGGTGCCCGCCAGCAGCACCGGTCCGTGCTCGGCGACGCGGCGCAGCAGGCCCGCCAGGTGCTCGACGTAGTCGTCGATCCCGATCCCGGCCAGCGCGGACGGGGCGGTGGCGAACGCCGCCAGGTCCTGCGGGGACTGGTAGTAGCTCGGCGGGTGGTGCGCGTTCAGGCCGTGCCCGGGCAGGTCCGGCGCGAGGCTGCGCACGCCGCGCAGCGCCAGCTCGCGCTGCAGCGGGGCCCAGACGCCCGCGGTGCTCGCGGCGCCGTGGACCAGCACGATGGTGGGATTCGCTGACATGAGGCCTCATCTCCACGGCGCGCGGTCGCGCCGGAACGTGGTGGGATGCCCGGACTCCGCGGCCGCGGTCCGGGGCGGCTCGACGTGGCGAGCGGGCGACTTCGTCAGCTGATCACGAGTTCAGAGTAGGGCACCGGGCAAGCGAATATCGACGCGCGACGGCGGCGCGAGCGGGGCGACCGGGCGGCGTTCCCGGTGCGCGCGCAGCGCGAGCGCGGTCTCCAGCCGGTAGCAGAACCAGTCGTCGGTGTGCAGCCGGTGCCTGCCCGCGCGCTCCTGCGGGTCCTGCTCCGGCCACGTGATCTCCTCGTCCGGCACGTCCTCGCCCGGGGCGGCGAGCACGGCCACCTGGGTGGGCCGGGCCGACTCGGACCGGGCCGACTCGGACCGGGCTGATGCGGGCAGGACCGATGCGGACCGGGCTGACTCGGACCGGGCCGATGCGGGCAGGACCGATGCAGGCAGGGCCGGTGCGGGCGGGGCGGATGCAAGCGGGCTCGATGCGGGCGAGGCCGGAACGGGGATCGCGGGGGCCGACCGAGGGCCGGGCTTCGGGGGGCCGGGCTTGGGCGGACCCGGTTTCGGTGGGCCGGGCTTGGGCGGACCGGGCTTGGGTTGGGCGGGCTTGGGTTGGGCGGGTTCCGGCGCGGACGGCTCCGCCGCCGAGGTCGGCGTGCCCGGCCCCGGTATGGCCGACCCCGATGTGCCCGCTCCCGATATGGCGGACGCCGGTGCAGGCGACCCCGCCGCTGCCACCCGGTCCGCTGCCACCCGGTCCGCGGCGAACCGGGGCCGCCGGCGGGCCGCGAGCAGCGGCGGCGCGTCCGCACCGAGCACGGGTCGGGGCGGCACCGCACCGCTCCCCGCGATCCGGGCCGCGCGGTCCAGCGCGCGCCGGTCCGTCACCCGCCCGCTCGACGAGGGCGCGGACGGCGTGGACGGGCCCGACGGTGCGGACGGACCGGACGGTGCGCGCGGACTGGACGGTGCGGACAGTCCGGCAGCGACGGCAGGAGTGACCGCCACGGCCTGCCGCTCCCGAAGGCCGCCGTTCCGCCGCGACCGCGGAGCACCACCGGAAACCCGCGACGCTCCAGCGAGAACCCGCGACGCTCCAGCGGGAACCCGCAGCGCTCCGGCGGAATCCCGCGGCGCACCACCGGAAACCCCCAACGCTCCGGCGGAATCCCGCAGCACACCACCGGAATCCCGCAGCGCACCAGCGGGGACCCGCTCGGCCACCGGCGCACCGCGGGAGTTCCGCCGCAGCCGGTCGACGGTGACCGTGCCCGGCCCCGCGCCGCCGTGCTCACCCCGGCCCCCGCGCAGCGGGAGCACCAGCGCCAGCACCCCGGCCAGCAGCATCGATCCGGCGACCACGGCCCCGAGCTGCTCGGCGCTCATCCCTGCTCCCTCGCGTCGCGCAGCGCCTTCGCCCTGGCGAGGCAGTCCGCGCAGGACTCCGCGAACCAGTCGCAATCGCTGGGCTCGTTGATCGTGAACCGCAGCCCGCACAGCGCATCCCGCACCTGCCCGGGATACGGCCGCTGCTCGGCGGACAACGCGTGCCGCTCGCCCTTCGCCGGGCGCCAGTACGCGACCGGACCGGCCAACCTGATGAACACCGCGAACCTCCTCGTCCTCCGCCGCGGGCACCGCTTTCACGGCCTGCCCGCTCGCCGAAATCCGGGACATTCCGGGCCGCCGCACCGTTCTCGCCGCCGTTCTGGCCGAACGTTCGGCGCGCAGCCGGAACCGGTCTACCTGAACGATAAAGAGAGTTCATTCCCGGAGGAACTACCCATTCGGATGATCTTGATTGCGAACGGGTCCGCGCACTGGAACAACTGGACTCGATCCCCTGTTTCGATCGAAAGGCCACCGATGAGCATCACCGGCCCTCCCGTGGCCCGCCTCCAGCTCGGCAGGCTGCTGCGGGACATGCGCGAGAGCTGCGGAAAGACCCAGGAGCAGGCGGCGAACGCGCTGGAATGCACCAAACCGAAAATCAGCAAGATCGAGACGGGCAAGGCCACCATCGGACCCGGAGATGTGCGGCTGCTCATCGACTGCTACGGCGTTCCCGGAGAGCACGCGGAAACCGTTCTGCAGCTCGCCCGCCAAGCCCGAAAACGGAATCACATTCGCGTTCCGGACTGGGCGCAGCGATTCGTCGCGATGGAAAGCATCGCCGCCACCCTCTGCGCGTACGAGTCCGAACTCGTTCCCGCGCTGTTCCGCACTCCCGAGTACGCCAAAGCGGTCGCACTCGCCGTCGATCCGCGGCGCGA
This sequence comes from Saccharopolyspora sp. NPDC047091, assembly GCF_040643635.1. Classification (NCBI taxonomy): domain Bacteria; kingdom Bacillati; phylum Actinomycetota; class Actinomycetes; order Pseudonocardiales; family Pseudonocardiaceae; genus Saccharopolyspora; species Saccharopolyspora sp. NPDC047091. The sequence goes on along the minus strand of NZ_JBEYUS010000063.1, from coordinate 33,184 downwards.
CCCGGACGAGCTCGAACGGCTCGTCACCGTCAACACCGACCGGCAGGCGCTGCTCGCCAGGGAGGAGCCGCCGGTGGTGGCCGTGGTGCTCAACGAGACCGTGCTGCGCCGCCCGGTCGGCGGCTGCGCCGTGATGCACAAGCAGCTCGCGCACCTGCGCGACCTCACCGAGCGGCCGAACATCACCGTGCAGGTGCTGCCGTTCGGCGCCGGCGCGCACGCGGCCATGGGCACCTCGTTCCAGCTGCTGCACTACGAGCAGCCCGCACCGGGCCGGCTGGTCTACCTGGAGCACCTCAGCAACGCCGACTACCTGGACGGACCGGCGCAGACCGAGTGGTACGACACCGCGTTCGCCCGGCTCAGGGCGGCGTCGCTGAGCCCCGGGGACACCGCGACGCTGCTCGACGAAATCCGCTGACCCGAGGACCGGGCGACGACGGCAACCGGAGCCGTCCACGACGCGTGCGCAAGAATGATCCCGCGGCGACGGGGAAGATCTTCTTGAGGACGGTGTCGTGGAGCCCAGCAGCCCGATCCGCTCGGACCGTGCACCAGGGGAAGCGCGACGCCCCCTCGACGAGCTGACCGCTCCCGCGGCGCGGCGCGCCAGGTGGACCGCGCACGTGGTGGCGCTGCTGGTCGGCGTCGCCGGGCTCTGCTGCGCGCTCGCCCTGCCGTTCGCGCCGGTGTGGGCCGACCGCACCGAAGTGAGCTGGCCCGCCGCCGACGAGCCCGCGGTGTCCACCACCGCGCTGTTCGCCCCGTACCGCCCCGCCGAGTTCACCGCGACCGTGCCGTGCCCCGTGCTGCGGGCCGCGCTGGACCGGCCGGAGCCGGTGCTGCTGCTGGCCACCACGCCGCCCGGCAGCGAGCGCGACGGGCTGGTGCTGCGCACCGAGGACGGCGTCCCGGACCTGGTGCTCGGCGAACGCGCCGTCCCGCTGCCGCCGCTGCCCGCGGACTGCGACCTCACCGTCCGCGCCGACGCGCACCGGACCGAGGTCGCGGTCGGCGGGCTGCCCGCGATCGTGCTGCCCGACGTGCCCGCGCCGGAGGTCTTCGCGTTCCGCACCGGACTCGCCCCGGAGCAGGCGGCCGAGCTGTCCGTCACCGCCCGCGCCTACACCTGGTTCGAGACCGCGCCGAGCTCGCTGAAGCTGTCGCTGATCGGGGCGGCGCTGCTGCTGGCCGCGGCCGCGCTGCTGCTGCTCGTCGCGCACACCCCGCCGACCTGGGCCGCGATCCGGCGCGCGGCGCTCGCCCGCATCCGCTACCGCACGGCAGCATTATTGCTCGTTGATGCCATCGTGGCGGCGGTGCTGGCGTCCTGGCTGGTCATCGGGCCGATCAGCGACGACGACGGCTTCGCGATGCTGACCGTCCGGAACCACGCGGCGACCGGGGACATCGGCAACTTCTACCGCTGGTTCAACGCCTCCGAAGCCCCGTTCACCCTGGTGCAGCACCTGATGCGCTGGGTGTCCGAGTACAGCCTCGCGCCCGCGTGGCTGCGGGTGCCGAGCGTCGTCGCCGGGATGGTGACCTGGCTGGTGCTGGCGCACGGCATCGTCGCCCCGCTGTGCCGCGGCGTCCGGCGAGCCGGAGTGCACCTGCTGGCCGCGGTGTTCTTCCTCGCCTGCTGGCTGCCGTTCGACCTCGGCATCCGGCCGGAGGCCTTCGTCGCGCTCGGCACCGCCGCGATCGTCGCGCTGCTGCTGCGCGCCACCGCGCCCGGGGCGCGGGCACCGTTCGGCCCGCTGGGCGGGGCGGCGCTGCTGACCGGGCTCACCGTCGCCGTCACGCCCACCGGGGTGGCGGCGCTGCTGATCGTCCTGGCGTTCGCGCCGCGGATCCGGCGGGTGCTCGTGGCACCGGGGGAACTGCCGCGCTGGATGACCGTGCCGACGCGCGCCGCGCTGCTGTGCTGCCTCGGCGCGGTCGGGGTGGTGGCGATGTTCGCGGGCACCAGCTGGACCGGGTTCCGCCGCGCCACCGAGATCCACCAGAAGTTCGGGCCGAGCCTCGGCTGGTACCAGGAGATCGACCGGTACGAGCAGCTGCTGGGCACCAGCACCTGGGGGACGGCGAGCAAGCGGCTGGCGGTGCTGCTGGCGATCGCGGCCGTGCTGCTGGCCTCCGCGGCGGTGCTGCGGCGGCTGCACCGGGCGGTGGGGATGCCGGAGCTGCCGCTGCTGGTGGGGGCGGTCGTCGCGGTGTTCGCGGCGCTGTGGCTGACGCCGTCGAAGTGGACGCACCACTTCGGCGCGCTCGCCGGGGTGGCACCGGCGCTGCTGGCGGTGACCGTGGTGCTGCTGGCCAGGGTCGGGGCGTTGCCGGGGGCGAAGCGGGAATCCCGGCAGCTCGGCGTCGCCGGTGCGGTCGGCGGCGCGGTGCTGGCGGCGCTCGCGTTCACCGGGCCGAACTCGTGGTGGCAGTACTCGGACTTCGGGGTGGCGTGGTCGGACACCGCGGTGCGGCCGCTGGGCCTGCCGCTGGACGGTCCGCTGCCGTGGCTGCTGCTGGCCGCGGTGGTCGGCCTGCTCGGGTTCGGGCTGGTGCGGATGCGGGCGCTCGCGGGGGCGTGGACGCTGCCCGCCTCGGCGCTGTTCACCCTGTCGGCGCTGGTGATGGTGGTGGTGCTGCTCGGCTCGTTCGCGCAGGCCCCGGCGCAGGCGGGCGCGTTCTCGGTGGGCCGCTCCAGCTGGGACAGCGTGCGGGCGCGCAGCTGCGGCATCGAGAACGAGGTGGAGACGCTGCCGCTGGCCGAGGACGGCGTGCTGCGGATCGCCGACGGGCCGCTCGACGACACCGGGGCCGCACCGGGCTCGACCGGGGAAACCGGCACCGGGGAAACCGGCACCGAGAGCTCCGGCACCGCGACCTCCGAGACCTCCGGCGCCGGGGACGCCGAGCCCCCGGCCACCGCGTTCGCCGCGAACCGCGAACGTCCCGGCCGCCCGCCGCAGGAACCGCTGCTGCGCCGCGAACCCGGCGAGCTCGCGCTGCGCCCCACCGGTGTCGAAGCGGAACCCACCGACGCAGGCCCGCTGATGTGGGACAGCCTCCGCGACGGGCCCGCCACCACCGGCGAGGTCACCACCGGCTGGTTCGACCTGCCCGCGCTGCGCAGCGGCCAGGAGCTGTCGGTGTGGGTCGCCGGGCGGCCCGAGCAGGGCAACGAGCTGGAGTTGCAGTTCGGCGGCCGCACCGGCGACCAGGTCCGCGAGCTCGGCACCCGCGCGCTGCGCGACACCCCGCCGCGGCAGCTGCCCTACGACGACCCGCGGATGGGCCGGCCCGCCGACTGGCGCGACTTCGGCTCCTGGCGGCTGATCACCGTCACCGCCGCCGACCTGCCCGCGCGCGCCGACCGGGTCCGGCTGCACGCCGTGGACACCACCACCGACGAGCAGGGCTGGCTCGCGTTCAGCGGGCCCGCGGTGCGCGACGTGGTGCCGCTGCGCGACGTGCTCGACGGCGGCATCCCGGCGCTGGTGGACTGGCCGATCAGCTTCCTGTTCCCCTGCTACGTCGACTACCCGCGGGTCTCGCACGGCACCGCGGACAGCCCCGGCCTGCTCATCACCCCGCCCGCCGGGGAGGGCTCGATGGCGTTCGACCCGTCCTACGGCGGCGTGTTCACCGGAGTGCTCGGCCAGTCCCGGCGGCTGGAGACGCCGAGCAGGCTGCGCGGCGATCCCGGGTTCACCTGGGGGCACGTGCTGTCGGTGCGCTACGACCTGGACCGCGACGCCTACGACCAGCGCACCCACCGGGTGCTGCAGGGCGGTGCGGACGGCGACGGCGCCTACCCCTTCGAGGAGGGAAACCTGCACCCCTGACCGCGCGGACGTCACCGGACCGGTGGGTAACGATCACGCGTTGCCGGTGCACCGCGGTGGCCCGATGCGGAAAACTGGTCGAGCCGGGCACCCCGAGCCGTTCCCCGCCCGGACGAACCGCGCCGGATCGCCCGACCGACGGGCAACCGATCCGCCGCGCGCGGCGTCCACGCGAACGCGGGGACGGTGATGAGGGGGAGTCAGGTGGCCGAGACGATCAGCCGAGCAGTGCCGGTGCCCTCGCCAGACCGGCGGACAGAGGAGGCGGCCACGGGTTCGCTCATCTCCTACGTGCTGCCGGTGTACGACGAGCAGGACGGCCTGCGCCGGTTCCACCGCGAGCTGGTCGCCGCCACCGGGACCCGCCCCGACCTGGACTACGAGTTCGTGTACGTCAACGACGGTTCCCGCGACGGTTCGCTGGCCGTGCTGCGGGAGCTGGCCGAGGCCGACCCGCGGGTGCGGGTGCTGGACTTCGCCCGCAACTTCGGCCACCAGATCGCGATCACCGCCGGGCTGGACCACGCCGAAGGCGACGCGGTGGTCGTGATGGACACCGACCTGCAGGACCCGCCCGCGGTGAGCATCGAGATGATCGACGCGTGGCGCGGCGGCGCCGAGATCGTGTCCGCGCGGCGGCGGACCCGGCGCGACACCCGGTTCAAGCGGCTCACCGCGCACTCCTACTACCGGCTGCTGCACAGCCTCGCCGAAGTGGACATCCCGGTGGACACCGGTGACTTCCGGCTGCTGGACCGGCGCGCGGCCGAGGAGCTGCGCGGCTACCGGGAGCGCAGCCGGTTCATCCGCGGCATGGTCGCCTCGATGGGCTTCCAGCAGGAAGAGGTGCTGTTCGACCGGGACGAGCGGGCCGCGGGCGAGACGAAGTACCCGCTGCGCAAGATGGTGCGGCTCGCCGCCGACGGGGTCACCGGGTTCTCCACCGCGCCGCTGAAGCTGATCACCCGCATCGGGTTCCTGAGCCTCGGGCTGGCCGCGCTGGGCATCCTCTACGCGGTGGCGTTACGGCTGTTCTTCCCGCAGATCACCGTCTCCGGCTGGACGATGATCATGGTGGTGATGCTGTTCCTCGGCGGCGTGCAGATGCTGTCGCTCGGCGTGATCGGCAGCTACATCGGGCGGATCTACGACGAGGTGCGCCAGCGCCCGCTCTACATCGTGCGCAAGGTGATCCGGCGTGACGAGGGTTGAGCAGCGCCGGCTGCCCAGGCCGAGCCGCGCCCTGGTGCTGTACGGGATCATCGGCGTCAGCGGCGTCACCCTCGACTACCTCGTGTTCCTGCTGCTGTTCAACACCTGCGGGCTGCACGAGCAGCTCGCGAACGCGATCAGCACCAGCATCGGCATCGCGAACAACTTCGTGCTCAACGCGTGGCTGAACTTCCGCACCCGGGACCGGCTGCTGGTCCGCTTCGCCCGGTTCTACGGCGTCGGGCTGGCCGGGATGGCGGTGACGTTCCTGCTGCTGCAGCTGGGTTCCGGGTTGTTCGGGGTGACGCCGAACCTGGTGAAGGCGGCCGCGATCCCGCTGGTCGTCGTGCTGCAATACCTGATCAACAAGAGATGGAGTTTCGGATGAAGCTGGGTGTCGTGGGCGCCGGTGCCACCGGTCTGACCGCCGCGTTCGACGCGGTGAAGGCGGGCCACGACGTCACCGTGCTGGAGGCCTCCGCCGAGCTCGGCGGGCTCGCGGCGTCCATCGAGGTCGGCGGCACCCCGCTGGAGCGCTTCTACCACCACAGCTTCAAGACCGACCGGGCGATGATCGACCTGATCACCGAGCTCGGCCTGGCCGACGACCTGCGGTTCCACTCCCCCACCACCGGCGTCTACCTGGACGGCGAGCTGCACCCGTTCGGCACGCCGCTGGAGATGCTGCGGTTCCCGAAGTTCTCGCTGCTCGACCGGCTGCGGTTCGGCGCCAGTTCCGCCGCGCTCAAAGCGGTCCGCGACGGGTCCCGGTTCGGTTCGGTGCGCGCCCTCGACTGGATGCGCCGCTGGGCCGGGCCGCGGGTCACCGAGACCATCTGGGAACCGCTGCTGACCGGCAAGTTCGGCGACCGCGCCGAGCAGGTGTCGATGGCCTGGCTGTGGGCGCGGATCCACTACCGCACCTTCGGGCTCGGCTACGTGCACGGCGGGTTCCAGAAGGTGTACCGGGCGCTGCTGGACGCGGTGACCGAGCGCGGCGGGCGCGTCGAGTTCGGCAAGCCCGTGGTCTCCATCCGGCAGCCGAACTCGGTGGAGGTGAAGACCGCCGACGGCACCGCCTACGAGTTCGACCGGCTCGTCGTCACCGTCCCGCAGCCGGTGTTCGCGCAGGCCGCCGACATCGAGTCCGACGACGTGCTGTGGCGCAACCAGTACCTGGGCGCCACCTGCTTCGTGCTGGAGTGCGACCGCAGCGTCATCCCGTACTACTGGCTCAACATCAACGACACCGAGTTCCCGTTCCTCGCCGTCGTCGAGCACACCAACATGGTCGACCGCGCCGAGTACGGCGGGCGGCACGTCGTCTACGTCGGCAACTACGTGCCGCGGGACGACTGGCGGTTCACCACCGAGCCCTCGGAGCTGCTGGCGCACTACGTCCCGTGGCTGCGGAAGCTGAACCCGGAGTTCGACGAGTCGTGGATCCGGGACTGGCACTTCTCCAAGGCCGGGTTCGCGCAGCCCGTGGTCACCCCCGAGTACCGGGACCTGATCCCCGAGCACACCACTTCGATGCCCGGTGTCACGCTCGCCACGATGTCCCAGATCTACCCGCAGGACCGCGGCCAGAGCTACGCGATCCAGATGGCCCACGACACCATCCGCGACCTCGGCCTGGACCGGCCGGCGGGGGCCGCCTGAGCGACCCCCGGCCGGGGGTCAGCGTTCCAGCAGCTCGGTGGTCTTCGCGGTGACGGCCTCGGTCGCCGTCCGCCAGTCGGTCTGCTCGGGCTGGAGGGTGAGCAGCACGACGATCTCGCCGTCGACGATTCCGGTGGTGTGCATGGCCTTCCGGGTCAGGTCGAGGTCGCCGGCGGCGGCGCGCGCCCCCGGTGCGGCCTCCGGTGCGGCCTCCGCCGGAGCCGCCGCCTTCGCCCGCGCGACCTCCGGGGACGCCAGCAGCGAGCGGGTCAGGGCGGGGTCGTCGGAGGCGGCGCACTCCTGCCCGTCCTCGGGCCCTTCGCCGAAACCGGCCCAGCCCTGCTTGACCGCGACGTCCTCGTCGGTCGCGCTGGGCAGTCCGAAGGACTGGTCGAAGCCGTCCGCGGCGCAGCGGGTGTGCTTCTCCAGGTTGCCCAGGACGAAGTCGCGAGCCCGCGGGCTCGCCTCGTGCAGCAGGTAGCGGTAGGTGGTGGCGACGTCGGCGGCGCTGACGCCGGTGTAGCCCCACACCCCGGCGTCGTCCGCGGGCGGCGGGACGGTGTCCGCCAAGCCGAGCTCGGCCACCGACCGCTCGATGATCTCGGCGCCACCGCCGCGCACCCAGAAGGCGCTGGCCGCGTCGTCGTTGCTGGAGCGCAGCATCGGTTCGAGCATCGCGCGGTCCTCAGCGGACATCTCGCCGGACGGTCCCAGCCGGTCGAAGTAGTCCAGCGCGATCAGCAGCTTGACCACGGACGCCGAGCGGAACACCTGGTGCTCGTTCTGCTGCGAGGCGACCCGGCCGGTGGCGTCGTCGACCACGACGTGCGCGGCCGTCGATCCGGAGGGGAGATCGGCGGCGGTGGCGATACCCGGCGTGGCCAGCAGCGCCACGCCCGCCGCGGCGGCGCCCAGGCATCGCCGGGCACCGGGGAGGAGGTTCAGGTTCGTTCGGAGCACGCGGCCCATCGAACGTCCGCGCGCCCGGCGCAGGTGAAGCACGGCGGGCGGTGCCGGGAATGCCCTCAGGAGAGCTCGGCCCCCGGGCACGCGACAGCGCCCGGCCGAGGTCCGGCCGGGCGCTGTCGGTGGATCGTCCTACAGGTAGTACGCGAGGAACAGGCAGCCCGCGAGCATGGCGCCGAGGACCAGCAGCACCTTGTCCTTCAGCGCCACCTCCTCCGGCTCGCCCGCGACGCCCTTGTCCACGTCCACCGCGTACCGCAGGATCGCGATCACCATCGGGATGATCGAGATGATGCCCCAGCGGGACTGCTCGATCTCGCGGATGTCGTACGCCCACAGGCAGTACGTCATGATCGTGATCGCGGCCGCGATGGCCCACACGAACCGCAGGTACGAGGGCGAGTACGCCTTCAGCGACTTGCGGATCTTCGCGCCGGTCTCGGCCGCCAGCTTCACCTCGGCGTAGCGCTTGCCCGCCACCATGAACAGCGAGCCGAACGCCACCACGATGTAGAACCACTGGGTGATCTCCAGCCCGGCCGCGGCACCACCGGCGACCGCGCGCAGCAGGAAGCCGGAGGCCACGATGCACAGGTCGATCACCGGCTGGTGCTTCAGGCCGAAGCAGTAGCCCAGCTGCACCGCGATGTACACGGCCATCACCGTGAGCAGCCCGAAGCTCACCACACCGGAGATGGCCAGCGAGCCGCCGAGCAGCAGCACCGCCACCACCCAGGCGATCGGCACCGGGATGAGGCCCGCCGCGATCGGCCGGTTCCGCTTGGTCGGGTGCTGGCGGTCCGACTCGACGTCGATGGCGTCGTTGATGAAGTAGATGCCCGAAGCGGCCATCGAGAACACCACGAACGCCAGGGCGGCGTCGAGCACGACCTCGGTGTTGAGCAGCGCGCCCGCGGTGAACGGGGCGGCCAGCACCAGGACGTTCTTGACCCACTGCTTGGGGCGCAGTTCCTTGATCAGGCCGCTGATCAGGCCGGCGGGCGTGCCCGCCTTGGCGGTGACCTTGGCGTGGTAGGCGTCGGAGGACTTGTCCTTCTCGTCGCCGGCCTTCGCCTCGGGTTCCTCCAGCGCGGCCGCGCTGCCGCCCGCCTCGGAGCCGATGGACCCCTCGGCGTCGGCCTCGACCTCGCGCACCTGCTCGGCGTCGGTCTCGACCGGAGCCTTCGCGCGGCCGGCGGCGGAGTTCTCCGTCCCGCCGTCCACCTCGGTCTTCGCCGCGGCCTCGTCGATCCCGCCTTCGGGTTCGCTGACGGTCGCGCCGGTCTCGTTCTTGTCAGCCACGGTTCCTCCGCCGTCTCGTCAACCGCCGGACGACCAGCGCCACGGCACCGCCGAGCGCTGAACCGGCGAGCACGTCGCTCGGGTAATGAACCCCCAGGACCATCCGGCTGACCATCATCGGCGGCACCAGCGCCGGGGTCAGCCGCTTGCCCAGCAGACCGCCGTAGAGCACGGCGGCCGTCGTCGTCGAGGTGGCGTGCGAGGACGGGAAGCTGAGCTTGCTCGGCGTCCCGACCAGCACCTGCACCTGCGGGTCACCGGGGCGGCTGCGCCGCACGACCCGCTTCACCCCGATGGACGCCCCGTGCGCGAAGGCGACCCCCGCCGCGGCCGCGACCCACTCGCCGCGCCGCTTGCGGTCCACCAGCGCGCCGACGGCGCCGATCGCCAGCCAGCCTGCCGCGTGCTCGCCGAACAGCGACATCGCGCGGGCCGCCTTGACCACCGGCGGCTTGGCCAGCGCGCCCTGCACCTTGCGCAGGGCGAGCGTCTCGGTGGTGACTTCCGGCATCGGTTCCTCGGTGCCGGGGATGAACTCCCGCTCCGCGGCGCTGGACGCGCCGGGAGTCGTCGTAGTCGGTTCAGCAGCCACTTCGTCTCCGGGGTCGGGGCACACAGGTCACGGGGTCGATCACTTCTGGTCGAAGACCTGTTTCCAGGACTCCGGGCTGGTCAGCTCGGGCAGCGCCGAGCGGTAGACCTCGCGCAGCCGCGGCCATTCGCGGGCCAGCTTGCGGTAGTTCGCCAGGGCGCGGAGCCCGAGCCTGCGGAACTCCTCCGGGTCGCGGCGCCGGAACGACACCCCGCTGCCGTCGGCGTTGGACACGGTCGCGCTGTCCAGCGCGCCGAGCAGGAACCAGCGGGCGCTGTCGGCCGGGATGTTCAGCTGCGGCCGCTCGCCCGCCGCCTGGTCCGGTTCCTTCAGGTTGTGCAGCAGCGCCTTCGACGCGCGCGCCGCGATGACCGCCGGGTTCACCGGCGGCTTCAGCAGGCCCTCCGCCATGATCGGGTCCGCCGAGGGCGGCGGGAACTCGCGAGCCGAGGGCAGCGTCTTCGCGTCGTCGTAGTTCTTGCGCAGCTCCAGCACGTCGGGACGCGCCGTGCGCAGCGAGTCGAACAGGTCGCCCGGGCCGGCGAGGAAGTCCTCGATGGCCTTCTGCTGCACCGCCACCGTGGAGTACTCCATCGACAGCAGGTGCCGCAGGGTCAGCTTCAAGCCCTGCTTGACCAGGATCTGCCGGACCTCTTCCGGGCTGTGCAGCGCGGCCATCACCAGCCGGTTGCGGGTGTGGAAGTAGGCGGTCCAGTCCGTGGCGTCGTTCTTGTCCGTCCACGGCATGTGCCACACCGCCGCGCCCGGCAGCGTCACCGTCGGGTAGCCGTGCGCACCCGCGCGCAGCGAGTACTCCGAGTCGTCGAACTTGATGAACAGCGGCAGCGGCAGCCCGGAGTTCTCGATGACCTCACGCGGGAACAGGCACATCCACCAGCCGTTGTAGTTCGCGTCGATCCGCTTGTGCAGCTTCTTGCTCTTGCGCAGCGGGGTCTTCGCGAAGTCGTAGTCGGTGACCGCGCCCGGCGCGGGGCGCCAGATGCCGACGCCGACGTCGACGACCTCGCCCATGCTGTGCAGCCGCGAGCGGGCCTGCAGGTTCAGCATGTGGCCGCCGACGATCACCGGGTGGCTGGCGGCGCGGGCGAACGCGTTGGCGCGCAGCACGCCGTCCGGTTCCAGCGCGATGTCGTCGTCCATGAGCAGGACCTGCTCGGCGTCCGAGTTGTGCACGCCCTCGTACATGACGCGGGTGAAGCCGCCGGAGCCGCCGATGTTGGCCTGCTCGATCACCTGCAGCTTGTCGCCGAGCCGCTCGGCGGCCAGCTCGAAGCCCTCGGTGTCGCGGATCTTCTGGCCGCCCTGGTCGGCGACGACGACCTTCTCCACCACGGCCATGACCTCGGGGTCCTCCCCGAGGGTCTGCAGCGCGACGACGCAGTCGGCCGGGCGGATCGTGGTGGTGCCCACGACGACCCGCTGCCGCGGCAGCGCGACGTCGGTGGTCCAGGCCGCCTCGTCGACTTCCAGCGCGCTGTCGTTGGTGAACAGGTCGAACCAGATCCAGCCGCCGTCCTCGAACGGCTTCAGCGAGACCCGGAACTCCAGCCACGTCCAGGCCTTGGGGCTGGCGACCGGGGCACCTTCCAGGTGCACGCTGTCGCCGTTGGCCTTCGAGCGGTAGACGTCGAGCCGACCGGCCCCCTTGACCTTGAGCCGCAGCACCACCTCGTCGACCTTCGTCCACCGCTTCCAGTAGCTGGCGGGGAAGGCGTTGAAGTAGGACGCCAGCGAGATCTTGGAGTGCGCGGGCACCTTGATCGAGCGCCGGGACACCACCGTGGTGGTGCCGGTCTGCGGCTCGTCGATGTAGAGCGCGCGCACGTCCAGCGGGTCCTCGCCGCGCGGGAACACCACGCGTTGCAGCACCTGCTCGGGGGCCACCTTGCGGCTCTTCGAGCGGGTGGTGGCCGCTTCGCCGGTCTTGCTCTCGGCCGTGGTCCCGGCGCGCTTGGTGGCGGCCGCGGACTCGTCGGGGGTCCGGTCGGTCACGTCAGTCCTCCAGCGAGCCGTCCAGCGAACGGCCCTCGGTGAAATAGGGGGTGAGCTTGTTGTCGAACATGCTCAGCGCCGAGCCGATCGCCATGTGCATATCGAGGTACTTGTAGGTGCCCAGCCGGCCGCCGAAGAGCACCTTGCGCTCCTTGGCCTCGGCCTTCGCCTTCTCGCGGTACGCCTCGAGCTTCGTCCGGTCGTCGCCGGTGTTGATCGGGTAGTACGGCTCGTCGCCGTGCTCGGCGAACCGCGAGTACTCCCGGACGATGACCGTCTTGTCCTTCGGGTGCCGGTCCTCCCGCTCGGGGTGGAAGTGCCGGAACTCGTGGATCCGGGTGTACGGCACGTTCTCGTCGGCGTAGTTCATCACCGGGGTGCCCTGGTAGTCGCCGGTCGGCACGACCTCGGACTCGAAGTCGAGGGTGCGCCAGCCCAGCTCGCCCTCCGAGTAGTCGAAGTAGCGGTCCAGCGGGCCGGTGTACACCACGGGCACGTCGGCGGGCAGCTCGGCGCGGACGTCGAAGTAGTCCGTGCTGAGCTTGACCTCGATGTTCGGGTGCTCCGCCATCTTCTCCAGCCAGGCGGTGTAGCCGTCGACCGGGAGACCCTCGTAGGTGTCGTTGAAGTAGCGGTTGTTGAAGTTGTAGCGGACCGGCAGCCGGGTGATGTTCGCGGCGGGCAGCTGCTTCGGGTCGGTCTGCCACTGCTTGGCCGTGTAGCCGCGCACGAACGCGTCGTACAGCGGACGGCCGATCAGGGAGATCGCCTTCTCCTCCAGGTTCTGGGCGTCGGCGGTCTCGATCTCGGCCGCCTGTTCCGCGACCAGCGCCTTGGCCTCGTCCGGGGAGAACGCGCGACCGAAGAACTGGCACAGCAGGCCCAAGTTCATCGGGAACGAGTAAATCTGTCCCTCATGCCGGGTGAACACCCGGTGCTGGTAATCGGTGAAATCCGTGAACCGGTTCACGTACTCCCACACCCGCTTGTTCGAGGTGTGGAACAGGTGCGCCCCATAGCGGTGCACCTCGATACCGGTTTCCGGTTCCGGTTCCGAATAGGCGTTTCCGCCGATGTGGTCACGTCGGTCCAGCACCAGCACCCGCTTGTCCAGCTGGGTGGCGGCGCGCTCTGCGATCGTCAGTCCGAAGAATCCGGAGCCAACAACGATCAGGTCATAGCCTGCGAAGCTCACAGCCGTCGAGGGTAGCGGCCAGCCGACGGCGCCCGGGAACCGCGTTGAGGTTCCCGTCCCGAATCGACTACGACACGTGTTTTTGCAGGTCCTACGGGTGACACCAAGTCCGATCAGGACCGATTGCGTACCACGAACAGTGACCTCCCAGCACCCTCCGGAGTCGCCGTCGGGCTCGGCGTCGCTCTCCGGGGCGACAAGACCGGCGAGTCGGATTCGGTAGCATCGCCGCGGCCCGCTCCCGGACCTGGAAGGTGATCTCAGGCGTGTCCAAGGTCCGAGACGGCCGATACCTGCTGGTGGCCGCGATCGTCCTGGAAGCGCTGGCGATCTGGTTCGTGCACTGGATCGACACCCGCGGCTACATGGACACCGAGATTTACCGGCTCGGTGCCCGAGCGTGGCTGAACGGTTACGAGATCTACGGCGATCTGACTCCCGAATCCCCGGACAGCACGACCCTCCCGTTCATCTACCCGCCATTCGCGGCGATCGCCTTCACCCCGCTGTGGTGGTTGTCCGGAGATGCCGCCGTCGTCGTGGTCTCGGTGATCTCGCACCTGTCGATCCTGCTGACCGCGTATTCGCTGGCGCGTTCCTCGCCGTACCTGGCGCCGAACGCCGGCTCCGTCGCGGTGGCCACCGCGGTCGCCCTGCCGTTCATGACGATCATCGAACCGACCCGGGACACGGTGAACTACGGGCAGGTCAACCTGCTGCTGATGGGACTGGTGGCCGCCGACTGCCTGCTGCCGCGCACCCGGTGGCCGCGCGGGCTGCTGGTCGGCATCGCCGCCGCCATCAAGCTCACCCCGCTCGGCTTCCTGCTGCTGTTCCTGCTGCGCAAGGACTTCCGGGCCATGTCGGTGACGGCCGTGACCTTCGCCGGGACGGTCCTGCTGGGGCTGCTGGCCGCGCCGGACGACTCCGCGGACTGGTGGCTGGACAAGATGTTCTCCACCGGCGAGGACATCGGCGCGGTGTACGCCGGGAACCAGACGCTGCGCAGCCTGCTGGCCAAGCAGGACATCACCGGGTCGGCGCTGGACGCGCTGTGGATCGCCGGATCGCTGGTGCTGCTGGTGCTCGCCGTGCTCGGGATGCGGTACGCGCTGCGCACCCGGAACGTGCCGCTGGCGCTGGTCGTCAACGCGGTGCTGGTGCTGCTGGTCTCGCCGATCTCCTGGTCGCACCACTGGGTGTGGGCCGGTCCGGCGCTGGTGCTGGTGTTCGCGATGGCCTGGCGGCACCGCTGGTACGGGATCGCGATGTACGCGGGGCTGTGCGCGCTGACGGTGCTCGTCGCGCCGCACTGGTACCTGCCCAACACCGGGGACCGGGAACTCCAGTGGACGTTCTCGCAGCAGGTCGTGGGCAATTCCTACGCGCTGCTGGGCATCGGGTTCCTCATCGCCTGCGCCGCCGCGCAGCTGCTGCACCGGCCGCGGCCCGCGGTGGAACCGGTCGCCGAACGCGTCGGCACCGGGGTCTAGCCAGGACGCCGTGTCCGCCTCCCCAGTCCGAACACGGCGCCGTCGGATGTTCATCGGATCTTCACGCCGCCCGCGGGCGGCGCCGGGTCAGCGGGTCACGGCCACCAGCGCTCCAGCACCTGCGCGACCCCGTCCTGCCCGTTGCAGGTGGTGATCTCGTCGGCGATCTCCAGCACCCCCGGGTGCGCGTTGCTCATCGCCACGGCGTGCCCCACCCAGTCCAGCATCGGGATGTCGTTGGGCATGTCGCCGAAGCCGATCACCGCGTCCGGCGGGACGCCGTACGCGTCGGCGACGAACGCGAGCCCGCTGGCCTTGTCCACGCCCGGCGCGGACAGCTCCACCGGGCCGCCGCCCATCGAGCAGGTCAGGCACAGCCGCGGCCCCAGCACCTCTTCCACCGCGGGCACCAGGTCGGTGCGGCTGTCCTCGTGCAGCACCATCAACTTCGCCGCGGGCCGGTCGAACAGCTCGGCGCGTTCCACCACCCGGATGTCCCGGTTCGGCCAGACCCGGTGGAACCCGGCTTCGGCGAGGAACTGCTCGGCCACGTCGTCCCGGGCCCGGCCGGTGGAGCGCTCCACCGCGAACGTGCAGCCCGGCAGCGCCTCGCGCAGGTCGCGAGCCGCGTCGCGCAGCTGCTCCGGTTCCATCTCGGTGCGGTGCACCACCCGGTCGGCCTCGGCGTCGTAGACCACCGCGCCGTTCGAGCACACCGCGATCCCGGCCACGCCGAGACCATCCACTATCTGCGGCACCCATCGTGGTGGTCGTCCGGTGACCAGCACGAACGGGGTGTCGTCCACGACGGCGCGCACGGTGCGCGCCGTCCGCTCGCTGACCTGGACCGACGGGTCCAGCAGCGTTCCGTCCACATCGGATGCGACTAGCGCGGGTTTGTTCACGCGGGACATGCTGGCGAGACGGCGCCCCGGCCGTGGCTGATTAATCGGGCTTCACCTGACAGTGTGGATCTTTCAGGATCGGCCGCGGACCACTCCGACGTGCCGCAGGCACGAAACCTGGTCAAGAGCTCGAACAGGGTCGAACCCGTCCGGGTGGTACCGATACGGTCAGCGGTGTGCGCGTTGGGATTGTGATACTGCCCGAACACCGGTGGTGGGCTGCGGAGCCGCTGTGGCGGATGGCCGAGGAGTACGGCTTCGCCCACGCCTGGACCTACGATCACCTGGGCTGGCGGTCGCTGGTCGACAAACCCTGGTTCGACGCGGTGCCCACCCTCACCGCGGCCGCGACCGTGACCTCCACGATCCGGTTGGGCACGCTGGTGGCCTCGCCGAACTTCCGGCACCCGGTGCACTTCGCCCGGGAGATCACCGCGCTCGACGACATCTCCGATGGCCGGATCACGCTCGGCATCGGCGCGGGCGGGCCCGGTTTCGACACCACGGTGCTCGGCGGGCAGCCGCCCGCCCCGGCCGACCGGACCGAGCGGTTCGAGGAGTTCGTCGAGCTGCTCGACAAGATCCTCACCCAGGACAACACCAGCTGGTACGGCGAGCACTACACCGCCGTGGAGGCCCGCCGCGCCCCCGGCTGCGTGCAGCTGCCGCGGTTGCCGTTCGTCATCGCCGCGAACGGGCCGCGCGCCATGCGGCTCGCGGCCCGCTACGGGCAGGGCTGGGTGACCACCGGCAACGGCGGGGACGACGTCGAGTCCTGGTGGCGCGGCGTGGGCGAGCTGACCAAGAAGTTCGACGACGCGCTCGCCGCCGAGGGCAAGGCCCCGGCCCGCGTCCACCGCTACCTGCAGGCGGACGCGGCCCCGGCGTACTCGATGAGCAGCGTGGAGTACTTCAAGGAGGTCGTGGGCCGCGCCGCCGAGCTCGGCTTCACCGACGTCGTGACGCACTGGCCGCGCACCGACTCCCCGTACGAGGGCACCGAGTCCACCGTCGAGGAGATCGCCTCCGAGGTCCTCCCCGAGCTCTGACCCGGTGTGGAAGGCCCGTTCGACCAGCGGCCGGACGGGCCCCGATCCCCTACGCGGGCGGGTCGGTGGTGAGCAGGGTGGCGCCCACGGCCAGGAACTCGGCGGGTTCGCCGCCGGGCACCACCAGCCGGTGCGCCACGGTCGCGCCGAAGCTCGCGCTGTCCCCGGGCCGCAACGTCACCGAGTCCTGCTCGAACTCGATGCGCAGCTCGCCGCTGAGCACGTACAACCAGTCGTGCCCCTCGTGCTGCACCGGCCGCACCCCGACGCTCGTCGGGTCCAGCCGGTAGCGCGCCGCGTACATCCCCGGCAGCACCGAGCGGGGGGTGAGCACCTGCACCGCGAGATCACCGGATTCGACGGTGGGCACCTCATCACCGCGCAGCACGACCGCGGCCGGGCCGGGCACGGCATCGGTGAACAGCTCGGCGAGCGCCACGTCCAGCGCGCCGGCGACCGCCGTGAGCTCCGGCAACGTCGGCGTCACCTGCTCGTCCTCGACGGCCGTGAGCCGTTCCTCGGTGAGCTTCGCCGCCTCGGCCAGTCCGGTCCCGGACAGCCCGCGTTCGGTGCGCAACCGGCGGACCCGCTCGCCGATGCCCGCCAGTCCGCGGCCGTCCGCGCCGTCGCCGGGCGCGTTCTGTCGTTCAGCTGATGGATCCGCCACGCCCACCACCATAAGCGCTGGTCCACCGCGCATCCCGGTATCGGGCCCCGCGTGCCGGTGTGGCCGCGAGCACGCCCGGGTAGGCCGGGCCCGAGGAGGTGCCGAGATGTCCGAACGGTCCACCGCCCGCGCGCTGGTGCGCGAAGCGGGCACCACCTACGCCGAGCAGGCGGGCATCGCGCTCGCCGACAAGCCGTCCCCGCTGTACCGGCTGCTGGTGCTGTCGGTGCTGCTGTCCACCCGGATCAAGGCCGAGATCGCGGTGTCCGCGGCCCGCGAGCTCGGCGAATTCCCCACCGCCGAGCGGATGCGGGACGCGACCTGGCAGCAGCGGGTGGACGCGCTGGGCCGCGGCCACTACGTCCGCTACGACGAGAGCACGGCGACCGCGCTCGGCCGGGGCGCCGAACTGGTCCTGGACCGCTACCGCGGCGACCTGCGCCGGATGCGCGCCGCGGCGGACGGCGATCCGGCCGAGGTGCAGCGGCTGCTGCGCGAGGTACCGAGCCTGGGCCCGGTCGGCGCGCACATCTTCTGCCGCGAAGCGCAGGCGGTGTGGCCGGAGCTGCGCCCGCACTTCGACCAGAAGGCGCTCTCCGGCGCCGAGAAGGCGGGCCTGCCCGCGGACGCGCACCGGCTGGCGGAACTGGTGCCCGCGGACGACTGCGCCCGCTTCTCCGCCGCCCTGGTGCGCATCACGCTGGAGAAGGGGCTCCTCCGGGAGATCACCGCGTCGGCGTGATCAGGCGACCGGTTCGAGCACTTCCCGGCCACCGAGGAACGGCCGCAGCGCCTCCGGCACCAGCACGGAACCGTCCGGCTGCTGGTGGTTCTCCAGGATCGCCACGATCCACCGGGTGGTGGCGAGCGTGCCGTTGAGCGTGGAGGCGATGGCGTTCGGGCCCTCGGCCTCCCGGTAGCGGGTGTTGAGCCTGCGCGCCTGGAACGTGGTGCAGTTCGAGGTGGAGGTCAGCTCGCGGTAGGCCTGCTGGGACGGGACCCACGCCTCGCAGTCGAACTTGCGGGCCGCGCTCGCCCCGAGATCGCCCGCCGCGGTGTCGATCACCCGGTACGGCACCTCGATCTTGGCGAGCATCTCCTCCTCCCACGCGAGCAGCCGTTCGTGCTCGGCGCGGGAGTCCTCCTCGCGGCAGTAGACGAACATCTCCAGCTTGTTGAACTGGTGCACGCGGATGATGCCGCGGGTGTCCTTGCCGTAGGAGCCCGCTTCGCGGCGGAAGCAGGTGGACCAGCCCGCGTAGCGCAGCGGCCCGGAGGCGAGGTCGAGGATCTCGCCCGAGTGGTAGCCGGCCAGCGGCACCTCGGAGGTGCCGACCAGGTACGCGTCGTCCTCTTCGAGCCGGTACACCTCGGTGGAGTGGGAGCCGAGGAACCCGGTCCCCTCCATGATCTCCGGCCGGACCAGCACCGGCGGCACGACCAGGGTGAACCCGGCGGCGGTGGCCTGGGCGGCGGCCATGTTCAGCAGCGCCAGCTCCAGCTGGGCACCGATGCCGGTGAGGAAGTAGAACCGGGCGCCCGCGACCTTCGCGCCGCGCTCCATGTCGAACGCGCGCAGCCCCAGGCCGAGGTCCAGGTGGTCCCGCACCTCGAAGTCGAACTCGCGCGGGGTGCCGACGTGCTTGAGCACCACGAAGTCGTCCTCGCCGCCGGGCGGGGTCTCGGGCTCGACGATGTTCGAGACCTTCTTCTGGGTGCTGAGCAGCTCGGCGTCGGCCTCGGTCTGCTCGGCCTCGGCCTGCTTGACCTGGTTGGAGAGGTCCTTGGCGCGGGCCAGCAGCTCGTCCCGCTCCTCGCCCTTGGCCTTGCCGACCTGCTTGCCGAGCTGCTTCTGCTCGGCGCGCAGCGTGTCGGCGCGGGACACCGCGGACCGGCGACGCTCGTCGGCGGAGAGCAGCGCGTCCACGAGGGACGCGTCCTCACCTCGGGCGCGCTGCGAGGCGCGCACGGCCTCCGGATCTTCGCGAAGCGTCTTGAGGTCGATCACAGCAGGTCAGCCTAGTCGGTATCCGGGGTGCCCTCCGCGCGGGGCACCGGGGTCAGGAACCGGGGATGCGGTGCGGGACGAACGCGGCGCCGTCGTCGGTGATCAGGCCCGCGGTCTCCCGGATGCCGAGGCCCGCGGCGGAGTCGCCGACAACCCAGGCGCCCAGCGCCGGCCGCATCCCGTCGAACTCGGGCAGCGGGTCGAACGCCTGGTAGACGTAACCCTCTTCGCCGTAGAAGCCGCCGGTCTCGGTCTCCCAGCCGGGCGCGACCACGGTGATGTTGTTGCCCTCCCGGCCGAGCCGCGGCTTGCGCACGTACTCGGTGAGCATGCCGGGCTGGTCGAGGAACGTCGGCAGCAGGTTCGGGTGCCCGGGGTACATCTCCCACAGCACCGCCAGCAGCGCCTTGTTGGACAGCAGCATCTTCCACAGCGGTTCGATCCACTGGGTGGCGGGCAGCGTGTGCACCGCGTGCTTGCCGAAGTCGTCGTCGACCATCCACTCCCAGGGGTAGATCTTGACGACGGAGTTCATCGGCGCCTCTTCGAGGTCGACGAAGCGCTCCAGCAGCGGTTCCCAGCCGATCTCCTCGATCACCAGGCCGACGGTGTCCATGCCCGCCTCGGCCGCCGTCTCCTGCAGGTAGGCGGAGGTGATGTTGTCCTCGCCGCTGGTGTCGGAGCCGGACCAGGTGAAGTGGACCTCGCGGGTGGCGAGCTGGTCGGAGATCTCGCCCCAGCGCTCGACCAGCTTCTCGTGGATCGAGTTCCACTGGTCGTCGCCCTCGTGGCACTCGGTCAGCCAGTTCCACTGCACGACCGCCGCCTCCAGCAGCGAGGTCGGCGTGTCCGCGTTGTACTCCAGCAGCTTCGCCGGGCCGGAGCCGTCGTAGCGCAGGTCGAACCGGCCGTAGAGGTGCGGATCGTGCCGCTTCCACGACTCGGCGATGTGCGGCCACACCCACTCGGGGATGCCGAAGTCCCGGTACCGCTCGGTGGTGACCACGTGGTCCACCGCGTCCAGGCACATCGACTGGAGCAGCTCGACGTCCGCCTCCAGGGAGAGCACCTCGTCCAAGCTGAACTCGTAGTGCACGCCCTCGTCCCAGTACGGGCGCTGCGAGCCGTCGGCCGCCCGCGCCGGGGTGCCGAACACGAGACCCAGTTCCTCGACCTTGCGCTGCCAGTCCGGCCTGCGCCCGGTTGTCCTTCGCCGCACTCGTTCAGCTCCCGCTGCTGCCGCTCTTGTTGCTGATCCCGAAACCGCCGCGCTGCACCGTCTGCCCCTTGGTGTTCTTGATGTTCGCGTCGGCGGGCTTGGTGAAGTTGGGGCTCGACACGGGCTGGCCCACCGGCGGGGCCGCGGTGCCGGGCGAGGTGTAGCCGTACCGGTAGGAGTTGTACCCACCGATACCGCCACCGGGCAGGAAGATCGGCATGAAGAACATGCCGCCGCTGCTGTACCCGCCGTGGCTCTGCACGTAGTTCTCGTCGCACATGTTCGGGTCCTGGACCGTCGTCTGGCCCTGACCCGTGGCGCAGTACTCCTGGACCGCGGTCTGCTCCTGGCTGTACGCCGATGCCGAGTAGAACGCGGCGACCAGCGCGACCACGCCGACGGTGACCCCGCCGCCGACCATCACGCGCCGCCTGGTCTGCGTCTTGCGCTCCTGCTCGGCGAGCGCGGCCTGCGCCTGCTCCTCCTGGCGCTTCTCCGCCGCGATCCGGGCCCGCTTCTCGGCGAGCGTCGGTTCCCGCGGCGTCGTCGTCTCGTCCTGGAAGCGCATCCGGCCGGGGGTCCCCTGCTCACCCGGTTGCTGCACCTCGTTCGGCCGCGTCACATCGTCAGCCCCGCCCATGGGCGGCTGGTCTCTGCGGTCCGGCCCGTCCTGGTCTGCCAATGGTCTGCCATCTTCCGTCATCGCCCACTCCCAGCGGCAACACTACCCATCGCGCACCCGCGCCGGGTACGCCTCGGTAGGACGCACCGGGACACGAAACGGTTTCAACTCGATGCGTGCGCGTTTGGGCACGGGTCCGGGCCGCCAGGCATGATGTGATCGATGGCCGAGCGCAGCGATCCCCAGAAGCACCGCCGGAAGAAGCCCAACACCCGGCTGGTGATGATCGCCGCCGCCATCGGTGGGGCGCTCGTGCTGCTGATCAGCGCGCTGCTGAACACACCCGGCCAGGGCGGATCCGGCATCGGCGGACCCGGCCGGGAAGGCGCCGCCCCCGCCACCCCGCCGGTGTTCGAGGCCGCGGCGGGCAGCTGCCTGCACTGGACGGAAGCGGACGCGGCGGACATCCGGCCGGTCAAGTGCCGCGAACGCCACCTGTTCGAGGTCACCGGCAAGGCTGATCTCAAGGCCGATTTCGCGGGCACCGCGCCCTACCCGTCCGCCGAGCAGTGGCAGCAGCTCAAGCAGGAGCGGTGCACCACCGTCTCGGCGCAGTATCTGCGGGGCAGGCTCGACCCGGACGGCCGGTTCTCCGTCGGCGCGTTCACGCCCAGCGAGAAGGGCTGGGGCTCCGGGGACCGGGTGCTGCACTGCGGTCTCCAGCAACCCGGGCCGTCCGGGGAGCTGTTCGCCAGCCAGGGCAAGGTCGCCGACCAGGACCAGTCCAACACCTACGAGGCAGGCCGCTGCCTCGGCATCAACGGCACCGAGGTGTGGGACCCGGTGGACTGCGCGCAGCCGCACTCGGTGGAGATCACCGGCGCCGTCGACCTCGGCGAGCAGTTCCCCGCCGACTACCCGGCCGAATCCGACCAGGACGGGTTCCTCGCCACCCGCTGCGGCGAGCTCACCGCCGAATACGCGGGCAGCCCGACCGCGGTGCAGGACAAGAAGCTCGTCCCCTACTGGGACACGCTCTCCGAGGAGAGCTGGAACGCCGGGTCGCGGCAGGTCAACTGCAAGGTCAGCGCGCAGCTGCCGGACGGCAGCGGCCTCGCCCCGATCACCGGCAGCGTCAAGGGCGACGTGCAGGTCGGCGAGGAACCGGCGCCGCAGAACACCGCCCCGATCCAGCCCGGCGTCCCCGCCGCCGGGGAGCGCTGAACCGGTGCCGGTGGAGATGACCCGGGCCCGGTTCGAGGAGCTCGTCGCCGATGCGCTCGACCTGGTGCCCGAGCAGTTCGCCGCCGCGATGAACAACGTGGTGGTGCTCGTCGAGGACCACCACGAGGAAGACCCGTCGCTGCTCGGGCTGTACTTCGGGGTCGCGCTCACCGAACGGGACAGCACCTACGCCGGTGTGCTGCCGGACCGGATCTCGATCTACCGGGAACCGCTGCTGGAGATGTGCGACTCGGAGGACGAGGTCGTCGACGAGGTGGCGATCACCGTGGTCCACGAGATCGCCCACCACTTCGGCGTCGACGAGGACACCCTGCACTCGCTCGGCTGGGGCTGAGGTCAGTCCGGCAGGTCGTCCCACCGGGCGCAGCGCCAGCCCGTCGGCGACGCCGAATCGGCCTCGAGGACGATGATCCCGGTGTTCGGCAGGTAGGCGGCACTGGTGCGGCGCGGCCCCACCTCGGGCGCCAGCCGGGACGCCACCAGGCGCACCATCGCGCCGTGGCTGACCAGCACCACCGAGCCGGTGGTGACCTCGTCGAGGACCGGCTGGGCGGAGGCGAAGAAGCGGGCGAGCGCCTGGTTACCGGTCTCCCCGCCGGGCATCGACCGGTCCGCGCCGTGGTGCCAGCCGTCGTAGACCTCGTCGAACAGCTCCCGGGCTTCGAGGTCGCCGCGGCCTTCGAGCTCGCCGACGAAGATCTCGTGGGTGCCGTCGAGGATCCGCACGTCCAGCCCGTGCCGGTCCGCGGTGGGCCGCGCGGTCTCCTGGGCGCGCAGCGCGCGGCTGGCGTGCACCGACAGCACCTTCTCGGTGCCGAGCCGGTCCGCCAGGTCCGCGGCCTGCCGCCTGCCCTGCTCGGTGAGCCCGGGGCCGGGCGGCAGCGTGTCCAGCAGGCCCGCGACGTTGGACGGGGTCTGCCCGTGGCGCACCAGCACCAGCCGGAGCCCGTCGGCGGGCGGACGCAGCAGCGGGGTCATGCGGTCCCTCCTTCGCGCAGCCGGGCCAGCCAGCGGGCGGACGCCTGGAACGCCTGCTCCGACACCGGGGTGGGGACGCTGGCCGGCGAGTGGTCGGCCTTCGGGTAGGAGCCGAGGAACCGCACCTCGCTGCACCGGCGGTGCAGGCCGCTGAGCGCGTCCCCGACGCGGGCGTCCGCGACGTGCCCGTCGAGGTCCAGGAAGAACCGGTACTCGCCGATCCGGTCCTTGATCGGGCGGGACTCGATGCGGCTCAGGTTGATGCCGCGCAGCGACAGCTCCAGCAGCATCTCGGTGAGCGTCCCCGGCTCGTGCGCGATCACCGCGGCGACCGAGGTGCGGTCCGCGCCGGTCGGTTCGGGCAGCGGTCCCGGCCTGCGCAGCAGCAGGAAGCGGGTGACGGCGTCGGTGTTGTCGGCGACCCCGCGGGCGAGGCGCTGCAGCCCGTCGAACAGCTCGATCGCCAGCGGCGAGGCGACCGCCGCGTCCAGCTCCCCCGCCGCGACCTGCTCGACGGCGGCCGCGGTGGACGACGCCATCCGCACGTCGGCGCCCGGCAGGTTCGCCGCGAGCCAGCCGCGGACCTGGGCGATCGCGTGCGGGTGGCTGGCGACGGTGCGCACCTGGTCGGCGGTGGTGCCCGCGCGCACGAGCACGTCGAACTGGACGGTGACCGTCGCTTCGCTGACCGCGATCAGCGGGTCGCCGCCGGCCAGCGCGTCCAGCGTGGCGGGCACCGAGCCCTCCACCGAGTTCTCCACCGGGACGCCGGCGGCGAGGACGTCGCCCGCGCGGAGCGCGGCGAGCGCCTGCGGCACGGACTCGTAGGGCAGCAGCTCGGCGTCGAAGCCTTCGGTGAGGGTCCTGGTCGCCTGTTCGGTGAAGGTTCCGGGCGGCCCCAGGTAGGCGATGTGCGGCACGGGCACCAGCCTACGGGCCGGGCGGAACGTCCCACTCGGACCCGGACCGGTGATCAACTTTCCCCGGAGGTGTGACCTACCCAATTACATTCAGTCGCCCGTTCCTGCGATGCTGTCGGTGTGACCGCGGACTCGGAGCGCTCATCGGACCGAGCGGAGCCGGAGCTGCGGCTCGTCCTCTGCGCCTTGGACGAGCCGCTGACGGCAGCGTGGCGCGCCGTCGCCGCCGACCGCGACAACCTCGACGTCCACCAGGGTTCCGTGCTGGACCTGCGGGTGGACGCGGTGGTGAGCCCGGCGAACTCGTACGGCTGGATGCGCGGCGGGGTCGACGCCCTGTACGCCCGGGCCTTCCCGAACGTGGAGGAGTCCGTGCGCAGCGCGGTGCTCGCCTACCACGGCGGTGAACTGCCCGTCGGCGAAGCACTGCTGGTGCCCACCGGTTCGCCCTCCCCCGCCTGGCTCGTCAGCTCCCCGACGATGCGCCAACCGGGTGAAGTTCTGCCGATCGACACCGTGCACCCCTACCTGGCCGCGCGGGCGGTGCTGCGGCTGTGGACCGGCGGGATGCTGGAGAACGGGATGCGGGTGCGCGACGTGGTCCGCACGATCGCGCTGCCCGGCCTGGGCACCGGTGTCGGCGGGGTCGACCCGCAGCGGTGCGCGCACCAGGTCGCCGCGGCCTGGGACGAGACCTTCGCCCGCGCCGACCACAGCTGAACCGCCCCGGCACGAGCGCGACCCCCTGCCCGCCGCACCTGAGCAGCGACCGCCCGGGCCCACTCGCACCGCGGCGCGCACTCAGCAGGATTCCGCCGCGGACGGCGTCGTCGCCTGCGGTGCGACCACCCGACGACGGTTCCACGACGGGAATCCCGCCGACTGCCCGTCGCTGAACTGCCCGGCGGGTCGTGTCGGCCTTCCGTCAGCGGCGAAGCCGCTGAGCCGCCGACCACCTGAGGCGCCGGCACCGCAGCGGGTTCTCAGCGGCTTCCTCGCGAGGACGGCGATTTCTCCTGTGGCGGAGCCACCGGTGAAATCGATCCCGCAGCGAGGAAGCCGCTGAGGTTCCGCCACCCGCCCCGACGAACACTCGGAGCGGACGGGGCTATCACTGCTCGTCAGCGGCGCGGTTCCGGACCGCGATCTTGGTGGGGGCCGCCTGTTCCAGAGCGCCGCGCACCCGGACTTCGAGCACGCCGCGGTCGTAGTCGGCCTCGACCTGCTCACCGGTCACGCCCTTCGGCAGCCGGAAGCCGCGGCTGAACTCGCCACCGCGCAGCTCGCGGACGAGCACCCGGTGCGGCGCGGACCCGTCCGCGTCCTCGGCCGGCGCCTCGGTGCGGGCGCTGCGGCTACCGCTGATCTTGAGGGCGCCGTCGGCGACCTCGACGGTCACGTCCTCGACGTCCACCCCGGGCAGGTCCAGCCGGAACACCAGGTCGGAGCCCTCGCGCAGCACGTCGGCCGCCGGGGCGTACCGCTGCTCCGCGCCACCGCGCCCGTGGAACGCGCCACGGATCAAGGCGTCGAACTCCCGGTCCAGGCCGGCGAACTGGTCCCAGCCACGAACGGCAAGAGCCATCACTCATCACTCCTTCGTCGACTCCGGGACTCCACCGGCTCGGCTTCGGGCCGACCCGGACACCCGGTCACTGCGGTTACATGAGTGCTAACGGCTCAACTTTGCGGATTGTTCCCGGCGCAGCGAACCTTTTTCCGCGGACTCCGTCCGCAAGATCAATTGCACGCCGGGGCGGCGCCCGCGCGGCGCGGTAGCGTCGAGGCCGCGTCCACCTAGGAGGTACCCATGCTGATCCGCCGCCTGGCCCGCCCGCTGCTCGCCGCGATCTTCATCAGCGGCGGCATCAACGCCCTGCGGGACACCGGAGGCCACGCCAAGGCCGCGGCGCCGTTCCTGGACAAGACGGTCGGCAAGGTCGAGGACTCGCTGCCGGAACAGGTGCCGACCGACGCGGTGACGCTGGTCCGGCTGGACGGCGCGGTGAAGCTCGGCGCCGGAGTGCTGCTGGCGCTCGGCAAGGCACCGCGGTTCGCCGCGCTGCTGCTCGTGGGCAGCACGGTGCCGACGACGCTCGCCGCGCACGCCTTCTGGGAGATCGACGACCCGCAGGAGCGCGCCGGCCAGCAGATCCACTTCCTGAAGAACATCGGCCTGATCGGCGGCCTGCTCATCGCCGCCGTGGACACCGAGGGCAAGCCGTCGGTCGCCTACCGCGCCAAGCACGGCGCCTCCCGGGTGGCCGAGCAGACCCAGGTCAACGCGAAGGCCGCGAAGAAGATGGCTCGCAAGGCGAAGCGCAAGGCCCGGCGCTGACCCCGCGGGCCAGGGGACCCTTACCTGCACGACCGGGTGATGCGGTCGTAGCGTGAAGACGTGCCGGTACGCGTGCTGCTCGTCGACGACCACGAGGTGGTCCGCCGCGGCCTCCGAGACCTGCTGAGCACCGAGTCGGACCTGGACGTGGTCGCCGAAGCGGGCGGGGTCGGCGAGGCCGTCGTCCGCGCGCAGGCCGCCGAACCCGACGTCGCGGTCGTCGACATGCGGCTGCCCGACGGGGACGGCTTGGACCTGTGCCGCAAGCTGCGCGCGCTGCCGACGCCGCCGCAGTGCCTGGTGCTCACCGCCTTCGACGACGAGCAGGCGCTGATCGGGGCGATCAACGCGGGCGCCTCCGGCTACCTGCTCAAGCAGGTGCGCGGACGGGACCTGGTGAACGCGGTGCGCGAGGTCGCCGCGGGCCGCTCGCTGCTGGACCCGGTGACGACCGCGCGGGTGCTGGAACGGATGCGGCGCGGCGCGGAACAGCCCGCCGACGAGCTGGACGCGCTGACCGAGCAGGAACGGCGGGTGCTGGACCTGATCGGCGAGGGCCTCACCAACCGGCAGATCGCGGAGCGGCTGTTCCTGGCGGAGAAGACGGTGAAGAACTACGTCACCGCGGTCCTCGCGAAGCTCGGCATGGAACGCCGCACCCAGGCCGCGGCCTGGGTGGCCCGCCGACAGGGCTGACGCCCCGCACAACGCGCGCCCCACCAGGTGAGCGCCCACCCGAGCCCGGGGGGCCAACGGGCCACCCACCCCGACCGACCCATCAGGTGAGTGGGCCACCCGCCCGAGCCCGATGGGCCAGTGGGCCACTCACCCCGGTTGAGCGATCAGGTGAGCGGGCCGCTCGACCGAGCACGTGGGGCTGGTGGGCCACTCACCTCGGTTGATTCGTCGGGGTGGTGCGTGGGGCTGGGGTCGGGTTCTGCTCGGGGTGCCGGGGCCGGCTCGCTACGGGCTGGACTACCTGTCAGAGCGGGACTTCCCAGGTGATCGTGGTCCCGCTGTCGGGTGAGGAGTGGATGATGCAGCGCCCGCCGGAGGCCGCCGCGCGCTCCTCCAGGTGCCGCAGCCCGCGCTTGGTGACGTCCCGCGGTATCCCGCACCCGTCGTCCACGACCTGCAGCCGCATGGCCCGGTCCGAGCAGCGCACCCGCACCAGCACGACGCGCGCTCCGGAGTGCCGGACGACGTTGGACAGGGCTTCGCGGAGCGCGGCACGCAGGTGGTCGGCGAGCGCGACGGGCACTTCGCCGAGGTCGCCGGTCATCTCCAGCTTCGGCGGCCTGCCGAGCAGTTCACCGGCGATCTGCACTTCGGAGCGGATCGAGTCGGCCAGGTCGGGGGCGTGCGCGGGCGTCTCCGGATCCGCGGAGCGCAGCGTGCGCACGGTGGCGCGGACTTCGGCGATGGTCTGGTCGAGCTGGTCCATCGTGTCGGTGAGGCGCTCGGAGTCGGCCGGGTCGAGGCGCCCGGCGAGCCTGCGATCCAGCACTTCCAGCTGCATCCCGGCGGCGTAGAGCCGCTGCACGATGACGTCGTGCAGGTCGCGGGCGATGCGCTCCCGCTCCTGGTAGACGGCGATGCGTTCGCGGGCGGTGGAGCCTTCGGCGAGGACCAGGGCGAGCCCGGCCTGCGCGGCGAAGCCGGTGAGCACTTCGACCGCGACGCGGGTGAACGTGGTGGCGCCGCGGCGCCGGTAGACGGCGAGCGCGCCGAGCCTGCGCTCGCGGGTGCCGAACGGGGCGACGGCGAACGGCCCGTAGATCCGCAGCGAGGACGGCACGTAAGGGGCGGTCAGCGGGTCGTCGATCAGGTCGTCGACGACGATCGGCACGCCGCTGCGGGCGACGCGGGCGGCGGCGGAGCGGGCGGAGAGCACGGCCCCGACCGGATCGCCGGAGGACGCGGGTTCGGCGGGGTAGGCGGCTTCGACGGTGAGCCTGCCGTCGTCGGCGCGGACCATGACGAGCCCGAGGTCGGCTTCGGCGAGCGCGGCGGCCCGGCGCACCACCATCGGCAGCACCACGTCCGGGTCTTCGGCGGACAGGGCGGCCTTGGTGATCTCGGTGGAGGCGGCCAGCATGCGCCGGGCGAGTGCGGGGTCCATGGCGTCCACGAGGCTAGCCCTCCGTTCCGCTCCTGACCTGCGCAGCAGGTGGCCGGTGTGACCTGTCCGATGATCGGCGGTGCGCGGGTCCGCGCTCATCCGGCGGTCGCCGGGGTGCGCAGCGCGGTGAGGGTGCCGTCGTGCACCCGCAGCACGAGGTCGGCGGTGTCGGCTTCGGCGGGCCGGTGCGTCACGTGCAGCACGGTGCGGCCGGTCTCGGTCCGCAGCCGGTGCAGCAGCGCCGTCGCGGTGGGCACGTCGAGGTGCGCGGTGGGTTCGTCGAGCAGCAGCGGGCCGTCGCCGAGCAGCGCGCGGGCCAGCGCGAGGCGCTGCGCTTCGCCGCCGGAGAGCGCGGTGCCGCCGGAGCCGACGTGCTCGCCGAGCCGGTCCGCCCAGCCGGGGAGCCCGGCGAGCCGCAGCGCCGCGCCGAGCCGTGCGTCGTCGGCGTGCGGCGCGGACATCCGCAGGTTCTCCCGGACGGTGGTGGACACCAGGTTCGGCTCCTGCGGGCACCAGGCGGCGCGCTCCGGCAGCCGCGCGGTCCCGCGTTCGGCGGGCAGGAAGCCGAGCAGCAGGGCGAGCAGCGTGGACTTGCCGCTGCCGGAGGGGCCGAGGACGGCGACGTGCGCGCCGGGCGGGACGGTGAGGTCGACGCCGCGCAGCGCGGGTTCGGCGGCGCCGGGCCAGCGCACGTCGACGCCGCGGAGCTCGATGCGGCCGTCGGTGGTGCGGGCGGCGCCCACGGGTGCACCGCCGGGTGCGGGTGCGGCACCCGGTACAGCGCCGGGTTCCAGTACAGCGCCGGGTTCCGGTGCGTCGCCGGGTGCGGGTGCGTCGCCGGGTTCAGGTGCGGCATGGCGTTCGAGGACGGCACCGGAGCCGGGAGCCACGTCCGGTGCGCCGACCCGGCCGGATCCGACGGCGCCACCGGATTCGGCGACCTCGCCGGACCCGCCGAACCGGCCGGATTCGGCGCCGCCACCGGCTTCGCCGACCCGGCCGGATTCGGCGCCGCCCGGCCCGGCGGCCCCCGCCGCCAGCAGCGGCGCGAGCCGTCCCTGCGCGGCCCGCAGGTTCCGCCACTGCTGCGCGGCGGGCGGCAGCAGCGCGACGGCTTCGGCGGCGGCGAGCGGCACCAGCGCGAGCAGCGGGGCGAGTTCCGGGGCGAGCCGCCCGGCGGCGACGGCGTCGGCGCCGAGCCACGCCCCGCCGAGCACGGCGACGCCGACGGCGAGGGTGCCCACGGCGGTGGCGGCCCCGGCGCCGAACGCGGCGCGGCGGGCGCGGGCGGCGAGCCGGGCGTCGGCGGCGGCGAGTTCGGCGCGACGCGCGGTGTGCGCGCCGAAGGCGAGCAGTTCGGCGGCGCCGTCGAGCAGTGCGAGCACCCGGTCGGCGACGTGCCTGCGCCCGTCGGCGACGGCGGTGCTGGCGCGGCGTTCCGCGGCGAGCGCGGCCGCGACCCCACCGGCTCCCGCGACCAGCAGCGACACCGCCAGCAGCGCGCCGGCGGACGGCAGCACCAGCGCCTGCAGCACGACGGCGGCGAGCGCGACGAGCACAGCGGTCAGCGGCGGCAGCACGACCCGCGGCACCAGGTCGCGCACGGTGTCGACGTCGTCGACCAGCCGCGCGACGCCGTCGCCGCGCCGCAGGCCGGCGGTGCGGGCCGGGCCGAGCCGCACCAGCGCGTCCCAGAGCCGTTCCCGCAGCGCTCCGGCGGTGCGGAACGCGGCGTCGTGCGTGACGAGCCGTTCCGCGTAGCGCACGGCGGCCCTGGACAGCGCGAAGGTGCGCACGCCGACGACGGCGACGGACAGGGTGAGGATCGGCGGCTGCTGCGAGGCGCGGGCGATCAGCCACGCGGAGGTCGCGGCGAGCGCCAGCCCGGACAGCAGCGACAGCGCGGCCAGCCCGACCCCGGCGAGGGTGCGCGGGGTGATCAGCTCGCGGAGGCCGCCGCGAGCGGCGGGCAGCCCGGGCACGGTGCCCGCGGGCCCGTCGGCGGCGGGCGCGGGTTCGGGTTCGGCGGTCTCGGCGCCGGGCCGGTGGCTGGCGAGCACGACGGTGGCGCCGCGGTCGGCGGCGCGCTCGATCGCCCGCTCCACCTGGTGCGCGGTGGCGGGGTCGAGGTGCGCGGTGGGTTCGTCCAGCAGCAGCACCCGGGCGGTGCCGCGCAGCCGCAGCAGGGCACGGGCGACGGCGACCCGCTGCCGCTCCCCGGTGGAGAGCCCGTCGACGGGCCGGTCCCGCAGGTGCGCGGTGGCGGGGTCGGCGAGCGCCTCGTCGAGCGCGTCGAGGGTGCCCGCGGGCTGGTCGGCGACCGCGAGCGCGAGCTCGTCGGCGACGGTGCCGCCGG
This sequence comes from Saccharopolyspora sp. NPDC047091, assembly GCF_040643635.1. Lineage (NCBI taxonomy): Bacteria > Bacillati > Actinomycetota > Actinomycetes > Pseudonocardiales > Pseudonocardiaceae > Saccharopolyspora > Saccharopolyspora sp. NPDC047091. The sequence continues at coordinate 2,475 of NZ_JBEYUS010000063.1, read as the reverse complement.
TGAACGCGGGCCGCTGCGGCACCCAGGCGAGGTGCCTGCGCCAGGTGGCCGGATCGAGGTCGCCCAGGTCGGTGCCCGCGTAGCTGAGGCTGCCGCGTTCCGGCCGGGTGAAGCCGAGCAGCACGCCGAAGGTGGTGGACTTGCCGCTGCCGCTGGGTCCGATCCCGTCGAACCCGTCGAGCCGCAGCACTTCGCCGGGCATCGCGGTGAAGGAGAGCCCGTCGGGCGCGTGCCCGCCGCGGCGGGCGACGGCGAGGTCCCGCACCCGCAGCGGGCCGGCGCCGAGTTCGACGGTCGAGCCCTCGGCGGCGGGCGCAGCACCGGTGATGATCTCGTCGGCGCGCCGCACCGCTTCCACGCCGTCCTCGCTGGCGTGGTGCGCGGCCCCGGCGGCGCGCAGCGGCAGGTAGCACTCGGGCACGAGCACCAGCACCATCAGCCCGGTCGCCAGGTCCAGCTCCCCGGACACCAGCCGCAGCCCGATGCCGACGGCGACCAGCGCCACCGACAGCGAGGAGCACAGCTCCAGCACCAGCGCGGACAGGAACGCGATGCGCAGCGTGGCGACGGTGCTGCGCCGGTGCCGGTCGCCGACCTCGCGGACCACGGCCCGCTGCGCGCCCGCCCGGCGGAACGCCGCGAGCACCGGCAGCGCCCGCACCAGTTCGTGCAGCTGCGCGGACAGCCGCCGGGTGTCGTCGGCGGCGCGTTCGGTGCGCTGCTCGGTGTAGCGGCCGACGAGCCACGCGAACAGCGGGATCAGCGGCACGGTGACGAGCACGACGACCGCCGACACCGGGTCGGACCACAGGATCCAGGCGCCCGCGAGCAGCGGCACCACCGCGGCGGTGACCAGCGCGGGCAGGTACTTGGTGAAGAAGGCGTCGAGCGCGTCGAGCCCCTTGGTGGCGAGCGCGGTCAGCTCCACCGGCCCGCGGCCGCGGATCCACTCGGGTCCGCGGCGCAGCGCCGAGTCGAGCAGCTGCGCCCGCAGTTCCTCCTTGGCCCCGGCGGCGGCGCGGGCGGAGACGGATTCGGTGGCCCAGCCGAGCGCCGCACGCGCCACGATCGCCGCGGCGAGCACGCCGAGCCGGTCGGTGACGGCGGCCGCGCCCACCCCGGCGGTGACGACCTCGGCGAGCGCGCTCGCCAGCGCCCAGGCCTGCACGATCAGCGCGGCGGCGTGACCGGCGGCGAGGGCTCCGGCGGCGAGCAGCGCCCACCGCGCCGACCGGGACAGCCGGGGCAGGGCGCCGAGCGGCCCGCTCACGGCGCGTGCACCGGCGGGATGTGGTGGGCGCCGATGCGCTTGCGGAACACCCAGTACGTCCAGCCCTGGTAGATCAGCACGGCCGGGGTGCCGAACGCGGCCACCCAGGTGATCACGGTGAGCGTGTAGGGGCTGGAGGCGGTCTCGGCGATGGACAGCGAGAACGCCGGGTCGAGCGTGGAGGGGATGACGTTCGGCCACAGCGCCCCGAACAGGGTGACGACGACCCCGGCGAGCGCGATGCCCTGCAGCGCGAACGCCTGCCCCTCCCGCCAGGAGATCATCCGGGCGAGCGCGGCGAGCGCCGCGGCCAGCGCGATACCCAGCGGCACCCACGTCCACGCCTCGCCCTGGGTGAGCTGCGCGATGAGCAGCAGCGCGATCACCGGCAGCAGCAGCACCGGCCCGAGCCGCAGCGCGAACTTGCGCGCCCGCTCCCGCACCTCGCCGGCGGTCTTGAGCGACAGGAACACGGCGCCGTGCAGGAACGAGAAGCCCCACACCGCCAGCGCCCCCACCACGGTCGGCGGCGTCAGCAGCACCAGCGGCCCGCCGACGCGATCACCGTTGGCGTCCAGCGGCAGGCCGAACACGCTCGCCGACAGCACCAGCCCGATCATCATCGGCGCGATCCAGGAGGCGAGCACGATCACGGTGTCCCAGGTGCGCCGCCACCGCGCGGTGTCGACCTTGCCGCGGTACTCGAAGGCGACGCCGCGCCCGATGAGCACCAGCAGCAGGAGCAGCAGCGGCAGGTAGGCGGTGCTGAACAGCGAGGCGTACCAGCCGGGGAAGGCCGCGAAGGTGGCCCCGCCCGCGACGATCAGCCACACCTCGTTGCCGTCCCACACCGGCCCGATCGTGTTGATCAGCACCCGGCGTTCGCGCTCGTCGCGGCCGAGGACGGGCAGCAGCATCCCGACGCCGAAGTCGAAGCCCTCCAGGAACAGGTAGCCCAGCCACAGCACGGCGATCAGGGCGAACCAGAAGGTGGGCAGGTCCATCACGTTCTCCATTGGTGGCTGAATTGCTCGGTGAGTCGGGTAGCGGAACCTCAGTGGCCTTCTCGCTGCGGGATCTTTTTCCCAAGTGGCTCCGCCACGAGGGAAAAAGCTGTCCTCGCGAGAAGGCCACTGAGAACGAGGATTTGACCGCGGACACGTTCCTCGCGGCGGTGCAGGCCGCCCGGGAACGGTCGGGCAACC
>NZ_JBEYUS010000062.1:0-40004 GCF_040643635.1 Saccharopolyspora sp. NPDC047091 | reverse complement strand
GATAGGGTGTGGGAGAGTAGGACACCGCCGACAATACTCATGAGGGGAACGCCCCGGAACCTGGTTCCGGGGCGTTCCTGCATTTCCAAGGCCTGATCGTTCCTCGGGCGGCACGGTGATGTGCCGGAACCGGCGGGGCGGTCGGGCCCTTTCGCATGCCCGCACCTCGCATGCCCGCACCTCGCATGCCCGGACCTTGCATGCCCGGACCTTGCATGCCGGTACCTGTGCGGGGCTGCTCGAGCCGGCACCGCTCAAACCCGGACTTCGCTCATGCCCGCACCACTCGACCCCGGACCGCCCACACCGGCACCACTCCAGAACGAACCAGGCCGCGCCGGCACCACGCACTCAGTACTAATAGCCGGCACCGAACACCGAGCAGGAAAAAGCCCCGGCACCGCAGCACCGGGGCTCCACCGAGCAGAACGCAGAGCCGCAGTTCAGCCCCCGCGCCGCCGCAGCAGCTCGAAGCAGAGGACGGCGGCGGCGCTGGCCACGTTCAACGACTCCACGCCGCCCCGCATGGGGATGGCGATCTGCTGCGCGATGCGGGTGCTCACCTCTTCGGAGAGGCCGGCGGTCTCGCTGCCGAGCACGAACGCCGCGCGCGAACCGAAGTCCGCTTCGTAGACGCTCTCCGCGCCGTCGGCCTCCAACGCGTACAGCGGATAGCCGGCGTCGGTGAGCATCTCCGCGGCGTCCCCGGCGGTCATGCAGCGCAGCACCGGCGCGTGGAAGGCGACGCCCGCGGAGGCCTTGATGACGAGCGGGTCCAGCCCGGCCACGCCGCGGTGCGGAACGATGATGCCGTCGATGCCCGCGGCCGTGGCGGTCCGCAGGATCATGCCGACGTTCGCGGGCGTGGTGAGCCCGTCCAGCAGCAGGACCTGGCGCGGCGCGGTGGCCGGGTCGTCGAGGGCGTCGACGAGAGGGCGCATCTTGCGGGCGACGACGTCGGCGAGCACGCCCTGGTCGTGCCGCCCGTTGCCGGCGAGGACCTTCACCCGGTGCGCGCTGGCGCGCTGCACCTTGACCGCGCGGTCGGCGGCGGCTTCCTTGATCTCGTTGATCGCGGGGCCGCCGATGCCTTCGGCGATGATCACCTTGTCGACGCGCAGGTCCAGGTCGGACAGCGCCTCCAGGACCGGTTTCCGGCCGTAGACGGTGACGAACCGATCTTTGGGTGAGGCAGTGCTGGTCACGAAGTCCAGTGTCACACGAGGCGACGCGACCGCTCTGAGCAGGCCGCTGGTGTGCCAGTATCGCGGCATGCCCGATCGCCTCTCCGCACTCGACGCCTCGTTCCTGTACCTGGAGGACCACACGACGCCGATGCACGTGGGCGGGGTGGCGGTGTTCCGCAGGCCGCGCAGCGGGTTCGAGTACGACAACGTGCTGTCGATGATCGACCGCAGGCTGGCGATGGTGCCGCGGTACCGGCAGAAGGTGCGGCAGCTGCCGGGGAAGCTGGCGCGCCCGGTGTGGGTGGACGACCAGGACTTCGACATCACCTACCACGTGCGCCGCTCGGCGTTGCCGAAACCGGGCAAGGACGAGCAGCTGCACGAGCTGGTGGCGCGGTTGATGTCCCGCAAGCTCGACCCGGAACGTCCGTTGTGGGAGCTGTACCTGGTGGAAGGCCTGTCCCGCAGCAGGGTCGCGGTGATCACGAAGACGCACCAGGCGATGGTGGACGGCATCGGCGCGCTCGACATCGGCCAAGTGATCTTCGACCGCTCGGTGCACCAGGGCGGGCCGGAAGCGGAGGACCTGTGGATGCCGCGGCCGGATCCGACCCCGGCGCAGCTGGTGCTGGAGGCGGTGACGGAGGCCGTGCAGCGCCCGGGCGAGATCGTGGAGAACGCGCGCTCGGCGGCCGGGGACGTGGCGGCGACGGTGCGGAAGGTGACCGGAGCGCTCGGCGGTCTCGCGACGGCGGTGCGCGCCGCGGCGGTGCCCGCGCCGGGCGGTCCGCTGAACGGGCCCACGTCGACGCAGCGCCGCTTCGCGGTCGCCCGGGCGAAGCTGGACGATTTCCGCGCGGTCCGGCAGTCGCACGGGGGCACGGTGAACGACGTGGTCCTCGCGGTCGTGGCGGGCGCGTTGCGGAACTGGCTGCTGTCCCGGGGCGAGGTGGTGTCGGGTTCGACGACGCTGCGCGCGATGGTGCCGGTGTCGGTGCGCGGTGCGGAGTCCGGCGGTGCGGACGAGGTCTCCGGGGCGGACGGGAACCGGGTGGCGGCCTACCTGGTGGACCTGCCGGTGGGTGAGCCGAGCCCGGTGCTGCGGCTGCACCACATCAGCCACGCGCTGCGGGCGCACGCCGAGTCGGGCCGGTCGGTGGCGGCGGAGGCGCTGGTGGGGGTGTCCGGATTCGCACCGCCGACGCTGCACGCGCTGGGCGCGCGGGTCGCCAACGGGTTCTCGGACCGGCTGTTCAACGTGCTGGTGACGAACGTGCCGGGGCCGCAGGTACCGCTGTACGCGGCGGGCGCGAAGATGACGGAGATGTTCCCGGTGGTGCCGCTGGCGAAGAACCAGTCGCTGGCGATCGGGGTGACCTCCTACGACGGAGGGGTGTACTTCGGCTTGAACGGGGACCGGGACGCCATGTCCGATGTGGACGTGCTGGCGGCCATGATCGGGGAGTCAGTGGAAGAGATGATCGGGACGGTCGACGGATGAGGGTTTACCTGCCCGCCACGGTGCGCATGACGCGCGGCCTGGTGGAGGACCAGCAGATCCAGCCGCTCAGCGGCACCGGTTTCGCGTTGACGCCCGCGCTGCGGGAGTCGTACGCGGCGGGGGACACCGAGGAGCTGGAGTACGCCGCGATGCGCGAAGCCGCACGGGCCTCGCTGCGGCTGATCGCGAGCGAGCTCGCGGAGGACGAGAAGGCGGACCTGCGCCGGGTGGTGATCTCCGCCGATGTCGAGGACGTGACGCTGCGCCCGGACCTGGACCACGCGGTGGTGCGGCTGTCCGGTCCGGTGCCGTGGAAGAAGATCGCCGCCGTGCACGTGGACTCGCCGGAGGCGGAGGACGCGGTGCGCGCCGCGTCCGACGTGATCGACTCGGCGGATCTGGGGGACCCGGACGCGGAGTTCGTGCTGGGCGAGGCCGAGGACCACGAGTTGTCCTGGTACGCGCCGCAGGAGGTCCCGTTCCTGCTGGAACTGATGTGACCCGGACGGCCGGGGCGCGCGTGGCGTCCCGGCCGGTCGTGGTTCACGGGCCTTGCGGCAGGCCCGGCATCTCGAACTCGCGGATCTGGGATGCGTCCGGCTTCGCGACGCTGACCGACTTCCCCCAGTCGGAGTAGGTGAGGGTGGTGGTCGATTCGTCGACCTGCTGGCCCGCGATGTTCATCGGGGGCGTGGTCTGCTCGACCTTGAGCGGGCGGCCCTCGTCGTCGGCCCACACGGTCTGCTTGAGCTCGGTGACACCGGCCTTGAGCAGCATCTCGTAGCTCTGCTTGAGGATGCCGTCGGCCGAGCCGATGACGTCGTTGATGTCGGTGACGACCTCGTACTTGGTGGCCTGCGTCCCGTCGACGGCGTCGGGCCCGACCTTGGTGAACTGGGAGCCTTCGGGCAGCAGCTTGCGGAAGTCGGCGGCCTCCGACAGCGCCGCGGACTGCGCGCCGCCGACGGCGGCCCCGGGGCCGTCCTGGGAGATGTGCGCCCACGGCTTGCCCGGGTCGCCGCTCATCGCGTTCAGCTGCGGGTTCTTCATGTACGTCTCGCCGTCGACGACGATGATCTCGCCGGTGGTACCGGTGCAGCTCATCGCGGACTGGGTGGCGTCGACGTCGCAGTCGGTCTGGAGGCCACCGGCGCTGCCGAGCGTGGCGTTCAGCTTCAGCTTGTACGACTGGTTGTCGTCCATGGCCTGGGTGGCGCCGGCGACCAGCGAGGCGAGGTCGCTGTAGGCCCCGCCCTGCTGGGCCCCGGAGTCGCTGGAACCGGCCTCCGAACCGGCCTGGTTCTGCCCGAGGGCACATCCCCCCAAGGTCGCGGTCAACGCGACGGTGCACACTGCGATGCTCGTGCGGCGCACGGAACTTCCTTCCGCTGATCAATATCGGCGATCGGAAGCTAGCAGCGCGCTTCACCCGTTGTGGGCGGTTCGGGAAAGTTCGTCAGCGCGGCGGTTGTGCTCCCGGCGGTGGCCCGTCCGGGAAGGCGCCGATCTGGTCCGCCGGTGGCGCGGTGATCTCCACGGGCGCGCCCCAGTCGCGGTAGGTGGAGGTCAACGACACCTGCCCGGCCTGCGCGACCTGTTCGGTGGCGGCGAACCGCGCGGGGAGTCCGTCGTCGTCGAGCCACAGCTCGTAGCCGATCTCGGCGCGCCCGGCCTCGGCCGCCTTCCGCAGCCGGGCCCGCTGCCGCTCGTCCGGTGCGGTGGCGGCGCCCTGGGCGGTGAGCACCCGCAGGCTGTAGCGGGTGGCAGGGGTGCCGTCGACCTGGTCCGGAGCGCTCGACTGGATCTTGGTGGCGGCGGCGACGCCGCCGAACGTGGCGCGCGGATCGGTGGCGTCCTGCACCTGGGCGAGGGCCGGGGACAGCAGCATCGCGGCGAAGTCGGTGCCGTCGGCGGCGAGCCGCAGCCACGGCTTGCCCGGTTCCGCTTGCAGCAGCGGTGATTTCAGGTAGCCGACGCCGTCGACCACGGCCAGTTCCACCGGTTGCGGTGGCTGGGCCGCGGGCCGGGTGGTGCCGCGGAGCGCCACGTCGGCGTGGTCGGGGGCGTAGCGGACCGCGCCGTCGCCGTGCAGTTCGCCGACGAACCCGAGGTCGCCGCGCACGTCGCTGCGCACGCTGCCCTGCTCGTCGATGCGGTTCAGCACGTCGGTGAGCAGTGGTTCTGCGGAGGCGCGCGGATCGGGTCGGGCGGCGGCGGGCTTGGAGGGCTGTGGTGCGGGGGAGGGGGCGCAGCTCACCGCGGTGAGGGCGCCGAGCAGTGCGGTGGTCAGCGCGGTGGCGGGGTGGACTCGGGGCATGGTCGAGCTCCTCGTCGGGGGACGACGGCCGCGTTCGACGCTAGCAACGCGATGCGACGCGCACAGGTGCCGTTCGAGTCGTCGAGGTTTCCGCGGGCTGTCGGCTTTCCCCGGGATTCCCGTTCGGCCGCAACGGTTTCCACCGACCAGGTGACCCGATCCGAGCACCGCGAGCACCACCCACCCGAGTGCGCCCGACCTGCACCCCCGACTCCAGCACCGTCCCGTCCTGTCAGCGGCGCAGCCGCTGAGCTGACGACCACCAAAGACACCGGCACCGCCGCGGGTTCTCAGCGTTCTCCTCGCGAGGACAGCGATTTCTCCTGTGGCGGAGGCACCTGTGAAATCGATCCCGCGGCGAGGGAACCGCTGAGGTTCCGCCACCCACCCCCACTCGCAGCAGAAGCGGACGAGACAAGAAGTCAGGCTTCGTCGCGGCCTGCGCGGGAGCGCAGCAGCCGCCGCAGCGAGCCCAGCTGTTCGGCGCGGCCCGAGCCGGAAGCGGCGTAGGTGTCGAGGTGGCACTCGGGGTCCTCGCCGCCGCCGAGGTGGCCGCAGTTCGACGGGCATTCCTCGGCGGCTTCGGCGAATCCGGTGAACGCGCTGATCAGATCGTCGGCGGTGACGTGCGCGAGCCCGAACGAGCGGATGCCGGGGGTGTCGACGACCCAGCCCCCGGCGGGCAGCGGCAGGGCCACCGCGGAGGTCGAGGTGTGCCTGCCCTTGCCGACACCGCTGACCTCGCCGGTGGCGCGTTCGGCGTGCGGCACCAGCGTGTTCACCAGCGTGGACTTGCCGACGCCGGAGTGCCCGACCAGGGCGCACACCCGGCCGTCGAGCTGGGTGGACAGGTTCTCGTGCAGCTCGTGCATGTTGGTGACGACGATCGGCAGCGGCAGCGCCGAGTAGGTGGCCAGCACCTCGTCGGGCGTGGCCAGGTCGGATTTGGTCAGGCACAGCACGGGGGTGAGCCCGCCCGCGTAGGCGGCGACCAGGCAGCGGTCGATCAGCCCGGTCCGCGGCGGCGGGTCGGCGAGCGAGGCGACGATGATGAGCCGCTGCGCGTTGGCGACCACGATCCGCTCGTACGGGTCGGTGTCGTCGGCGGTGCGGCGCAGCACGCTGCTGCGGTCGGCGACCCGCACGATCCGGGCGAGCGTGTCGGCGCGTCCCGAGGTGTCCCCGACGAGCTCCACCTGGTCGCCGACGACGACCGGGGTGCGGCCCAGTTCGCGGGCGCGCATCGAGGTGACCAGCCGGTCCGGGTCGCCTTCGAGCGCGCAGGTCCACCGGCCGCGGTCCACGGCCACGACCATCGCGTGGGCGGCGTCGGCGTGCTCCGGGCGGCGCTTGCTGCGCGGCCGGGTGCCGCGTCCGGGGCGCACCCGCACATCGGATTCGTCCAGGTCTCGCCAGCCGCGGCGGCCCATCAGGCCACCGGCTCCAGCATCGCCGCCCACATCCCCGGGAAGTCGGGGATGGTCTTGCGGGTGGTGGCGACGTCCTCCACTTCAACGTCGGGGACGCGCAGGCCGAGGATGGCGCCCGCGGTGGCCATCCGGTGGTCGGCGTAGGTGTGCCAGGTGCCGCCGTGCAGCGGGCGGGGCCGGATCAGCAGGCCGTCGGTGGTCTGCTCGACGTCCCCGCCGAGGCCGGTGATCTCCCGTTCCAGCGCGGCGAGCCGGTCGGTCTCGTGCCCGCGCAGGTGCGCGATGCCGTGCAGCCGCGACGGGCCGTCGGCGAGTGCGGCGAGCGCGGCGACGGTGGGGGCGAGCTCGCCGACCTCGTGCAGGTCGACGTCCACCGGCCGCAGCCGGTCGGGGCCGGTGGCGGTGAGCCCGTCCGCGTGCAGCGCGACCTCGGCGCCCATCGAGGTGAGGATGTCCCGGAACGCGTCGCCCGCCTGCGTCGTCGTCGCGGGCCAGCCCGGCACGGTGACCTCGCCGGCGGTGGCCGCGGCGGCCGCGAGGAACGGGGTGGCGTTGGACAGGTCCGGTTCGACGGCCAGGTCCAGCGCCCGGATCGGGCCGGGGGAGACCTGCCAGGTGTCGCGGCGCTGGTCGTCGACCTCGACGCCCGCGTCCCGCAGCATCGCCACGGTCATGTCGATGTGCGGCAGCGACGGCACCGGCGGCCCGTCGTGCACCACGGTCACGCCCTGCTCGAACCGGGGCGCGGACAGCAGCAGCCCGGAGACGAATTGGGAGGACGCGGAGGCGTCGATGGTGACCCGCCCGCCGGGCAGCGACCCGGTGCCGCGCAGTTCGAACGGCAGCGACGCGCCGGTGATGTCGGCGCCGAGCTCGCGCAGCGCGTCGAGCACCGTGTCCAGCGGCCGGTTCCGCGCGTGCGGGTCGCCGTCGAAGGACACCGGTCCTTCGGCGAGCGCGGCGAGCGGCGGCAGGAACCGCATCACGGTCCCGGCGAGGCCGCAGTCCACGCTGGCGGGGGCGCGCAGCTCGCCCGGTTCGACCAGCCACGCGCCGTCGGCGCCGTCCCGCACGCCGGTGCCGAGGGAGCGCAGCGCCGCCGCCATCAGCTCGGTGTCCCTGCTGCGCAACGGCCCGCGCAGCGTGGACGGCCCGTCGGCGAGCGCGGCGAGCACCAACGCGCGGTTGGTGATCGACTTGGAGCCGGGGACGGGGACCGTCGCGCGGACCGGGCCTGCGGCGACCGGTGCGGGCCAGAGCTGCGTCATGCCCCCATGATCCCGCATTCGTCCCTGCTCAACCGTACGGGGCCGGACCCGAGGAGTTCGACGTCGTCGGTGGGTGCTGCGACGATGGGCCCGGGCGCGGCGCGAGCCCCGTCCGGCGGCGACGGTGGAGGTGACCAGGACGTGTGCGGCAGGTACGCCTCCACGAAGGACCCGGCGGCGCTGGCGGCCGAGTTCGCCGCCGACGACCGGATCGGTGGTTCCGGCGGCGCCGACTACAACGTGGCGCCCACCAAGCAGGTGCCGGCCGTGGTGGCGCGGCACCGCGAGGGCGAGCCGGAGCGCAGGCTGCGGACGATGCGCTGGGGACTGGTGCCGAAGTGGGCGAAGGACCCGAAGATCGGCAACCGCATGATCAACGCGAAGGCGGAGACGGTCACCGCGAAGCCCGCGTTCCGCGCCGCCGCGAAGTACCGGCGCTGCCTGCTGCCCGCCGACGGCTGGTACGAGTGGAAGCGCGACGGCGACCGCAAGCAGCCCTACTTCATGACCTCCCCGGACGGGGCGAGCTTGGCGCTGGCCGGGCTGTGGGAGACCTGGCACGACCCGGCCGCGCCGGAGGACGCCCCGCCGCTGGTGACCTGCTCGGTGCTGACCACCACGGCCATCGGCGCGCTCGCCGAGGTGCACGACCGGATGCCGCTGGTGCTGCCCGCGGACGCGTGGGAGGACTGGCTCGACCCCGAGCGGCACGACGCGTCCGGGCTGCTCGAACCCTCGCCGGACCTGGTGGCGGCGTTGGAGCTGCGGCCGGTGTCCTCGGCGGTGAACGACGTGCGGCACAACGGCGCCGAGCTCATCGCCCCGCAGGCCGACCCGGACCCGGCGGTAGCGTTGGATCATGCTCGGGACGCGGGGTGAGTGCTGATGTGCGGTCGCTACGCGGTGCGGCGCGACCCGGCGGCGCTGGCCGCCGAGTTCGACGCCGTGGACCGCTCGGAAGGGCTGCTCGGCCCGGACTACAACGTCACGCCCACCAAGACGGTGCCGATCGTGGTGCGCCGCGGCGCCGAGCGCAGCGTGCGGCCGGTGCGCTGGGGCCTCGTGCCGACCTGGGCGAAGGACCCGGCCGGCGGCCCGCCGATGATCAACGCGCGGGCTGAGACGATCACCGGCAAGCCCGCCTACGCCGAATCCGCGGCCCGCCGCCGCTGCCTGATGCCTGCGACCGGCTGGTACGAGTGGCGGCCGGGGGACGGGCGGAAGCAGCCGTACCTGTGCGCGCACCGCGGCGGGGACAGCCTCGCGATGGCCGCGGTGTTCTCCGCGTGGTGGTCGCCGCAGAACACCTCGGCGCCCCTGGTGACCTGCGCCGTCGTCACCACTGGCGCGGTCGGCGAGCTGGCGGGGGTGCACCACCGGATGCCGCTGGTGCTGCCCGCGGACAAGTGGGACGACTGGCTGGACCCGGAGCGCATCGATCCGCGACCGCTGCTCGACCCGGACCCGCGGCTGCTCGCCGAGCTGGACCTGACCACGGTGTCCACCGAGGTGAACAACATGCGCAACAACCACCCGGGCCTGCTGGAACCGGCCGAGCCGGTGCCCGCGCCCGCCGAACAGGGGGCGCTGTTCGAATGACCAGAGTGCAGATCGACACCCCGCACGGGCCTGCCGCGGCCGAACTGCACTGCGCCGAGCAGGGCCGGGCGGCGCTCGTGCTCGGGCACGGCGCGGGCGGTGGCATCGCCGCGCCGGACCTGGTGGCCGCGACCCGCGCCGCCACCGACGCCGGTGTGCACGTGGCGCTGGTCGAGCAGCCCTACCGGGTGGCGGGCCGGAAGGCGCCCGCGCCCGCGAAGCAGCTCGACGCTGCGTGGCTGGCCGTCGCCGAAGACCTGGGGGAGCGCTGGTTCCCGGACCTGCCGTTGCTGTTCGGGGGCCGCTCGTCCGGGGCGCGGGTGGCGTGCCGCACCGCCGAGGCGGGTGCCGCGTCCGCGGTGCTGTGCCTGGCATTCCCGCTGCACCCGCCGGGCAAGCCGGAGAAGTCGCGGGCGGCGGAGCTCGCCGCCGTCGACGTTCCGGTGCTGGTGGTGCAGGGCGAGCGGGACGCGTTCGGCAGGCCCGAGCCCGCGCACCGGCGCGACGTGGTGCTCGTCGCGGGCGACCACTCGTTGAAGGCCGACGTGGACGCCGTGTTCCGCGCCGTCGACGAGTGGCTCACCCGGGTCCTGCGGCCGCTCGACTGAGCAGGCCCGCCGTCACCCGGCGATGTCGGCGACCTGCGCGCCCAGCAGCCGGACCAGGTCGGCCGCGGCGAGCTCGATCTCCAGGCCGCGCCGTCCGGCGCTGCAGAAGATCGTGTCGAACGCCTCCGCGGAGGAGTCGACCACCACCGGCAGCCGCTTCTTCTGCCCGAGCGGGGAGATGCCGCCCGCCACGTAACCGGTGGCGCGTTCGGCGGCCGCCATGTCGGCGAGCTTCGCCTTCTTCCCGCCGCGCGCCGCGGCCAGCGCCTTGAGGTCGAGCTGGCCGGTCACCGGCACCACCCCGACGGCCAGCGCCCCGTCGACCTCGGCGACCAGCGTCTTGAACACCTGCTCCGGTGGTCGTCCCAGCGCATCGGCCGCTTCCGCGCCGAAGGACTCCGCGCGGGGGTCGTGCTCGTACGCGTGCACCCGGTGCTCGATCCGATGCCGGTCCAGCAGTGCGGTCGCCGGTGTTCCCCTGCCTGCCATGCGGTCGACCTTAGGGCAGGAATACCCGCCGTCCGCACCGCGTTGCACCGGCCGTGACGGAGTTGACGAACACGTGCTTACTCGAACGGCAGCGGGACCTGCCCGAGAGCTCTGGTGCAGGTGAGCGGGGCATCGGACGGGTATCCTCGAAGTGGGTCCATGCGCAGGACGGCATGGGTTCGTCGCCAGCAGCCACCTCGTCCTGGCGGCGGGAAAGGAACCCGGTGGTCAACACCCCGGAGCAACCCGGCACGGCGGAGACCGCCGACGGCACCGCCGCGGCGGCCGAGCCCGAGCAGGTCGAGGAGACCGATCAGCAGCGCATGGCCCGCTTCGAGCGGGACGCGATGCCGCTGCTCGACCAGCTCTACGGCGCCGCGCTGCGGATGACGCGCAACGCGCCGGACGCCGAGGACCTCGTGCAGGAGACGTACCTGAAGGCCTACTCGGCGTTCAAGTCGTTCAAGCAGGGCACGAACCTGAAGGCGTGGCTGTACCGCATCCTCACCAACACCTACATCAACGGTTACCGCAAGCGGCAGCGGCAGCCGCAGCAGCAGCCGACGGACGAGATCGCCGACTGGCAGCTCGCCCAGGCCGAGAACCACACCTCCACCGGGCTGCGCTCGGCCGAAGTGGAGGCGTTGGACCGGCTGCCGGACTCCGACGTGAAGAACGCGCTGCAGCAGTTGGCGGAGGAGTTCCGCATGGTCGTCTACTTGGCCGATGTGGAAGGCTTCGCCTACAAGGAGATCGCCGAGATCATGGGGACGCCCATCGGTACGGTGATGTCGCGGCTGCACCGCGGTCGTCGGCAGCTGCGCGACATGCTGACCGACGTGGCGCGCGACCGCGGCTTTCTCAGGGAGAAAAAGCAGGAGGTGAGCACCTCGTGACCTGCGAACATGACGAGGCGTCCTGCGAGGACGTGCTCGCCGAGGTGTGGCTGTTCCTGGACAACGAGTGCAACAAGGACCGGCGCGCGGCGCTGCAGGAGCACTTGGACGAGTGCGGGAGCTGCCTGGAGCACTACGGCCTGGAGGAGCACCTCAAGGAGCTGCTGCACCGCAAGTGCGGCGGCGAGCACGCCCCCTCGGACCTGCGGGAGCGGTTGCGCAGCTCGATCCGCGAGACGGTGCTGCGGCAGGCGGACGTGACGGTCGAGCGCGGGCCGGACGGCACCTCGGTCGAGGTGCGGGCCAAGAAGCGGACCTCCGCGCCCGAGTAGCCGCACCGCGACCGGCCCGCCGCGAGACGCATCGGCCGTGAGACGCATCGGCCGTGAGACGCAGAAGAGCCCCGGACCACACCGGTCCGGGGCTCTCGCATGCGTGCGGCGCGCGGAGCGCACCGTCACGTCAGCTGCCGTTGGGGCGCTTGCCGTGGTTGGCCTTGTTCTTGCGCCGGTCCTTCTTCTTGCGGGAACGCTTTCCCATGACCCCTCCCTCACGTCGTCCCGCGCTCCGGCCGGGCCGGCCGTGGGCGGGGTTTGGTTCCTTGCGGAGTTCTGGCTGTCCAGTCTCGCACGTGCGCCACCCGGGCCCGTGGGGTGGCCCGGCGCGTGGTTTCCTTGACGAAACCCGTCGTGGAGGGGAACTCGTGCTCGAAGGGGTTCGCGCCGAGCCGGTGGTCGCGGCCGCCGGGGGCGGTGCCGTGCGGGCGATCCCCTCGGCGGTCGCCGAGTTCGGACCGAAGGAGCGCCTTGTCGACGCTGAGTGACCTGCTGGCCGAGCACACCGGGTTGTCCGGGGCCGCCGCCGACCACCTCCAGCTGGTCGTCGCGGAGTGGCAGCTGCTGTCGGACCTGTCGTTCGCCGATTTCCTGCTGTGGGTCCCGATCGGCCCGGAAGGTGCCACTGAGGACCGGTTCCTGTGCGTGGCGCAGGCCCGGCCGACGACGGCGCCGACCGCGCACCCGGAGGACGTGGTCTCCACCGAGGTGACCCCGGAGGAGCACCCGCAGCTGCGGCGCGCCGCGCTGGAGGGTCGGATCTGCCGGGAGGAGGACCCGCGCTGGCACCTGGGCGTGCCGGTGCGCCGCGAGACGATCCCGGTGAAGCTGGAGCAGGAGATCGTCGCGGTGCTGAGCCGGGACACGAACTTGGCGGTGCCGCGGGTGCCGAGCCCGCTGGAGATCTCCTACCTCGGCAGTGCCGCCGACCTGTGCCAGATGATCGCCGACGGCACGTTCCCCACCCCGGAGCCCGCGCCGGACGTGCACACCAGTCCGCGCGTCGGCGATGGCCTGGTCCGGGTGGACGCGTCCGGCACGGTCGTGTTCGCCAGTCCGAACGCGCTGTCGGCGTACCACCGGATGGGGCACGCCGCGGATCTCGTCGGGGTGCAGCTGGCGCCGCTGACCCGGTCGTTGCTGTCCGATCCGTTCGACGCCGACGAGGTGGCGCAGCGGGTGCGCCGCGCGGTGTCCGGTGAGCCGAGCATGCGCATGGAGGCGGAGGCGAAGGGCGCGACGGTGCTGTTCCGCGCGTTGCCGCTGCAGCCGCGCGGCCAGGTCGCGGGCGCGTTGGTGCTGGTCCGGGACGTGACCGAGGTGAAGCGCCGGGACCGGGCGTTGATGTCGAAGGACGCCACGATCCGCGAGATCCACCACCGGGTGAAGAACAACCTGCAGACCGTGGCGGCGCTGCTGCGGCTCCAGTCGCGGCGGACCGGCAACTCGGAGGCGCGGCTGGCGCTGGACGAATCGGTGCGGCGGGTCACCTCGATCGCGCTGGTGCACGAGACGCTGTCGATGTCGGTGGACGAGCGCGTCGACCTGGACGACGTCGTGGACCGGGTGATCCCGATGATGAGCGATGTCGCGGTGGCCGAGACCGGGGTGAAGGTGAGCCGGGAAGGCCGGTTCGGGGTGGTGTCGGCCGAGTTGGCCACGCCGCTGGTGATGGTGCTGACCGAACTGGTGCAGAACGCGTTCGAGCACGCGTTCCCGGAAGGCACCGGCGGGGAGGTCGTGGTGCAGGCGGAGCGTTCGGCGCGCTGGCTCGACGTCGTCATCTCGGATGACGGTCAGGGACTGCCGAAGGGCTTCTCCCTGGAGCGCGCCGAACGTCTCGGCCTGCAGATCGTGCGAACCCTCGTCGAGTCTGAACTGCGGGGTTCGTTGAGCTTGCGCGGTCGGGGCCGACAGCGGGGAACGGAAGCGGTGTTGCGGGTTCCGTTGAAGTACCGCCGCTGAGCGCCTGACGCCGCAAGCGCGTCGATGAGGTCGGTGAGCCCGATTGCGGGGTGGCTCACCTGGGGTCGGTCCGCTCGGTCAGTGCGCCTTGGGGGTGGCCGCTGACCGGCATCGACGCTGATCGACCCCGGTTCTCGTCGGGGATGTGCAGTTTTCTTCGCGACCGCCGTGTCGGGTCGCCCGGGGGGTTTGCGCGGGGTCGGCCGGGATGCCCACCGGCCGACCCACTACGCTGCGAGCAGGTCCGCTGCTCAGGCGTTGGTGCGAGCCGCCCGAGTCCGCGAGCTGCGACGCTTGAGGGCACGCCGCTCGTCCTCGCTCATACCGCCCCAGACACCGGCGTCCTGACCGCTCTCCAGTGCCCACGCCAGGCACTCGGAGGCAACCGGGCAACGCCGGCACACGGCTTTCGCCTCGGCGATCTGCAGCAGCGCAGGACCGCTGTTCCCAACGGGGAAGAACAGCTCCGGGTCCTCGTCACGGCAAACCGCATCGTGGCGCCAGTCCATGATTCCTTGCTCCTCGCTAGGCGCGCACGTGACGCGCCGGTAGTTCGTTCGGGGTGTTTGTGAATGCTTTCACGGAGTCCGTGTGCTTGTGAATGCTTTCACGAACTGCCGTGATGTCAAGAGTTCGATCTCGTGCCGTGAGCCAACTCACCTGAAAGATCGATGTCTCGTGACCAGGGGTTTCGAATGATCGCTGGTCAGGGGCGGGGCCGTCGATCAGCGATCGGGCTCCGTTACGAGAAGGTTATACAGCGACCCGCAGGGCGTCCGGCACGGACACGAACTCGATGACCGAACGCTCGCCGAGGTTGTCGCCGTCGACCTGCAGACGCAACGGCTCCTGACAGGCTACGTGGATGTGCCCGACATCGGCACGCCGAAGCGCGTTTCTTCCGTGTGGTTTCGCACTACCGCGGAGCATCTGCGCGATGTAGCGCAACACAACGTAAGCGTTCATGTCGCGCAGTGAGAACACGCCGAGTCCGGTGTCGAACGTGGTGTCCGGATTCATCCGCATCGGCCGCGATCCCAGGTAGGTCCACGGGTCGGTGTTGGCCACGAACGCGGTGTGCAGCCCGGTGACCGGCTCCTCGTCGCCGACCTGCACGGTGATCATCGGTTCTCGCCGTGACATGCGGAAGTAGCAGTTCAGCGCGGTGCGGGCGTAGAGGGCGGGGGTGACGTCGCGGCCGTGGCCGCGCAGCTGGTCGACCTCGGCGACCACGTCGGCGTCCCAGCCGACGCCCGCGTTGAAGGTGAACCAGCGGTCGTTGGCCCTGCCGAGCCCGACCAGCCTGCTGCTGTCGGTGGCGATGGCCTGCAACAACCGGTGCGTCGCCTCGATCGGGTCCTTCGGCAGGCCCAGGGCCCGCGCGAACACGTTCGCCGAACCGCCCGGCACGACGCCGAGGGTGGGCCGCCCGTGCTCCGGGCTCGGATCGGCGAGCAGTCCGTTGACGACCTCGTTGACCGTGCCGTCCCCGCCGTGCGCGATGACCAGGTCCACGCCTTCGGCGGCCGCGGCTCGGGCGACCTCGCCTGCGTGGCCCCGGTACCGGGTCTGGGCGACCTCGAGCTTCACGACGTCGGCCAAGGCGTGGGCCACCACGTCCCGCCCGGCGGCGGTGGTCGAGGTCGCCTGCGGATTGACGACGAGCACGGCGCGCACGACCTGCAGCTTAGGGGAGGCGTTCCCGCGGCTTCGCGGGGTGCGGCCCGTCGGTCAGGTTCGGCTCGATCGAGTCGCTGCTCCTCTCCCGGTCGGCGACGTGGGACGGAGCGGGACGCTGCGGTCCCGGTCGACTCGACCGGCGGCGGGCTGAGACACCTCGCGGGCCGGGCGCGTCGCGCCTGCTCCGCCTAGTGGTGCGCCCGCGCGGGCACGGTCGTCGACCATCGGTACCGGTTCGGCGTGGGCGCACAACCCCGGAGCGCGCCCGCGCCGCTGACCGGATCGGGCAGGTCGTCGCGCTGCTCGGTGGGACACCCCGTTGCCCACGACCACCGCTGCTGCCATGGCACGATCTTCGCGCTCGCACCCGGCCCGAGCCATGCGGCGTTCGGGCGGTATTACCCTGGAAAGCGCATACGCAGAGTCACGATCAGTGGTAGGGGCCGGTGTTCGGCTCCCCCGGGTCGAGTGTGACCTGCACCGCATTCCGTCGAGTCCGAAAGGCGATGCCGCCGTGCCGCCCTCCGCTCCTCCGCGCACCGTGCGCATCGCCGCCGTCCTCACCATCGCCGAAGCGGTGGCGGGACTCGCCTTCGTCGTCGCGCTGCTGGTGCGCACCGGCGCCCCCGACCTCGGCGGGGTGAACACGCTGGACCGCACCGACACGTTCGCCGAAGCCGGGTACTTCGGCATCATCTCGCTGGCCGTGCTCGCCGCGGGCGTCGGCATGTGGCAGGGCAGGCACTGGGCGCGCACGCCCGCGCTGCTGCTGCAGCTGATCCTGCTGGGCATCGCCTGGTACGCGATCGGGCCGTCGAAGCAGCCGCTGATCGGGTTCGCGATCGCGGTGCCCGCGGTGGCGGTGCTGTGGCTGATGTTCAACCGGCAGGGCCGGGTGTGGTCGCTGTACGGGCGGCCGCTCAACGGCGGTGGCTCCGGCGAGAGCTGATCGACCCCGGCCCGGCCTGCTCGCGGCCGCGCTCCGGGCGCTGAGCCCGCCGGAGCGCGGCGAGCGGGCCGCCGCTGGAGCCTTCGCGTGCGCGGGACGTGCCGCGCGGCGCACGGCGGCGCTGAACGCCTCGACGGAACGGTGATCGGAACCGCTGGATCGGGTGTCACCCGCCGGTGTCCCGCGCGGGATGGCAGGCCTCGCGTCAGGCGCCGAACTCGCGCAGCTCGTCGCCGGTGAGGCGGTGCACCGTCCACTCGTCCATGCCGCGCGCGCCGACCGACTCGTAGAACTCGATGGCCGGGGTGTTCCAGTCCAGCACCCACCACTCCAGCCGGGCGTAGCCGCGCGCCACGCACTCCTGCGCGAGCGTGCGCAGCAGTGCCTTGCCGAGGCCCGAACCGCGCCGCTCGGGCAGCACGAACAGGTCCTCCAGGTAGATGCCGTGGCGGCCTTCCCAGGTGGAGAAGTTCAGGAACCACAGGGCGAAGCCCACCACCTCGCCGTCCACCTCGGCGACGTGCCCGAACAGCGCCGGGTCCGCCCCGAACAGCGCGCGGTGCAGGTCGGGCTCGGTGAGGTGGCACTCCTCGGCCGCCTTCTCGTACTCGGCGAGCGCGTGCACCAGCGACACCACCGCGGGGACGTCGGACTCGATCACCCGGCGGATGACGTGCTGCGACATTGCTGTTCCTTCGCTATCGGACCGGAGCGGGCACGTTGGAGCGTTCGAGCTGGGGGACGCCGCGCTCGTGCCCGAGCACGGTGATCCCGGCCGGGTCGAGGGCGAACCGAACGCCCTCGGTGACCGGCAGGCCGAGCCAGCGGGCGATCAGCGCCCGGCTGAAGTGCCCGTGCCCGGCGAGCAGCACGTCCCCGGCGGGCGCGGTCGCGATGCGGTCGAGCAGCGCGTCGGCGCGGGCGGTGACGTCGGCGGCGGATTCGCCGCCGGGGCAGGGGTGCGTCCACACCGTCCACTCCGGAACCTCCCGGCGGATCTCCGGGGTGGTGCGTCCCTCGTAGTCGCCGTAGTCCCACTCGGCCAGCAGCGGTTCGACCTCGGGGGTGAGCCCGGCGAGCTCGGCGGTGCGCCGCGCGCGGCCGCGCGGGCTGGCGAACGCGGTCAGCGGTGCCTCGCCGCGCAGATCGGCGAGGGTGCGGCCGGCGGCGACGGCGAGCTGCTCGCCGCGCGTGGTGAGCGGGACGTCGGTGCGCCCGGTGTGCTTGCCGCTGCTGGACCACTCCGTCTCGCCGTGCCGCAGCAGGAAGACCTTGCGCTCTCCGGATTCCGCCACGCGACGCAGTTTAGGCGGCTGGACGTCCGCCGCCCGCCGCGACACCGCGCTCGGGGCGCTCGGATGCGGGAGCGGTGCCGGACGCGAGAACGACCCCCGGACGCGAGAACGGCGCCGCCGCGCGGTGTTGCCGCTGCGGTGGCGCCGTTCCGGCGAAGCGAGCTCAGCCCTGCTTGGTCTCCCAGAAGATCTTCTCGATCTCCGCGATGTAGTCCAGCAGCTCCTGGCCCTTGGCCGGGTCCATCGAACCCTTGGTGCCGGTCGCCCCAGCGGCCTTGGTGGCCTTGTTGACCAGCTCGTGCAGCTGCGGGTACTTCTCGAAGTGCGGCGGCTTGAAGTAGTCAGTCCACAGCACCCACAGGTGGTGCTTGACGAGCTCGGAGCGCTGCTCGGCGATGATGATCGCGCGAGTGCGGAACTCGAAGTCCTCGTTGTTCTGGTACTTCTCCTGCACGGCCTTGACGGACTCAGCCTCGATCCGCGCCTGTGCCGGGTCGTAGACCCCGCACGGCAGGTCGCAGTGCGCGGTGGCTTCCAGGCGCGGGCTGAGGATACGGGACAGTAGACCCATCATTCCTCCCTGACAGTGAATGCTCCGACGTGCGTGACCCTACTCGCGACGATCTCGTGCGTCTTCCCGGAGGGACCGCTGCGGGGGTGCTCTCGACCGGAGGTGGGACGGGTGTCCGGGCTGGATCGGTGGCGGTGGCGCCGGGTGCTGGTGCGCGGGGCGTCGATGGTGCCCGCGCTGCGCGACGGGGACGTGGTGGTGGTGCGGACGCGCGCGACCGCCCGAGCGGGTGATGTGGTGCTGGTGCGATGGGCGTCGCGACCTGCGCAGCTGTCGGTGAAGCGGGCGGTGCGCCGGGAGGGCGCCGGGTGGCACGTGGTGGGGGACAACGCGTTCGGTTCGACGGATTCGCGGGAGCTGGGGCCTGCGGCGGTGCTCGGCGTGGTGGCGTGGCGGCTGTGGCCGAAGCCACGGCGCATCCGCTGAAGTGATACCTGTTCACGTTGTTTGCATCGTTTACGTGAACAGGGTTCACAACTGTGCGTGCGCGTTGCACCATCCAGCGTCATGACCCTCTCCCGCAGGCGCATGCTCGGCCTCACCGCGCTCAACGCGGCCGCCGCCCTCGGCCTCACCACCATCTCCACCCGCGGCGCGGCCGCCGCCGGCCGGCGCACCACCGTTCCCGCCGTGGTGATCGGCTCCGGCTACGGCGCGGCCACCACCGCGCTGCGCCTCGGCTCCGCGGGCGTGCCCACGCTGATGCTGGAGATGGGCAGGCTCTGGGACACCGCGGGCTCCGACGGATCGATCTTCTGCGACATGCTGCAGCCCGACCACCGCAGCACCTGGTTCCGCACCCGCACCGAAGCACCGCTGGCCAGCATCCTGTGGCTCGACCTGGTGAACCGGGACGTCAAGCCCTACGCGGGCGTGCTCGACCGGATGCACTACGACGAGATGGACGTCTACGTCGGCCGCGGCGTCGGCGGCGGATCCCTCGTCAACGGCGGCATGGCCGTCACCCCCGAACGGGACGACTTCGCGCGCATCCTGCCCGGCGTGGACCCGGAGCCGATGTACCGGCGGTACTACCCGCTGGCGAACCGGATGCTCGGCGCCAACTCCCCGGACCCCGGCTGGTTCGAGGACGCCGACTGCTACGGCTACGCGCGGCTGTCCCGCAGGCACGCCGAACGCGCCGGATTCGGCACCACCTTCGTGCCGAACGTCTACGACTTCGACTACATGCGCCGGGAAGCCGCCGGTGAGGTCCCGAAGTCCGCGCTGGCCTCCGAGGTGATCTACGGCAACAACCACGGCAAGCGCAGCCTGGACAAGAGCTACATCCCCGCGGCGCTCGGCACCGGCAACGTCACGCTGCAGACCCTCACCCGCGTCACCTCCATCCGGCAGGAGGCCGACGGCGGCTACGTGCTCACCACGGAACGCATCGACGAGCTCGGCGAGGTCCGCGCCACCGACGAGATCTCCTGCGAGCACCTGTTCCTCGGCGCGGGCAGCCTCGGCACCACCGAACTGCTGCTGCGCGCCCGCGACACCGGGGCGCTGCCGGACCTGCCCGCCGAGCTCGGCGAGAAGTGGGGCCCGAACGGCAACGTGATGCTCGGCCGCGCCAACCACCCGTGGGACACCACCGGGCTCGTGCAGTCCGGCATGCCCGCGCTCGGCATCGACAACCGGCACGACCCGGAGAACCCGGTGTTCGCCGAGATCGCGCCGGTGCCCGCGGGCATCGAGACCTGGGCGAGCCTCTACCTGGCGATCACCCGCAACCCCGAGCGCGGGCGCATCGAGTACGACGCGGCCACCGACTCGGCGCGGCTGCGCTGGCGCGAATCGCAGGGACAACCGTCCATCGACGCGGCGAAGGCCGTGTTCGACCGGATCAACCGGGCCAACGGCACGATCTACCGGCACGACCTGTTCGGGGACACGCGGGCGTTCGAGAACCGGTTCACCTACCACCCGCTGGGCGGCTGCGTGCTCGGCGACGCCACCGACGCCTACGGGCGGGTGCGCGGCCACCGGAACCTGTACGTCACCGACGGGTCGCTGATCCCCGGCTCCGTCGGGGTGAACCCGTTCGTCACGATCACCGCGCTCGCCGAGCGCAACGCGGAGCGCGTCCTCGCCGAGGACTTCTGAGCCGGCGGTCGCCCTGGCCGACCGGCCAGGGCGACCTGCCGGTCACGCCGCGGCGCGGAGGTCGGCGTAGCGGCGCAGGCAGGCGTCGTAGTCCGGCAGCAGGCCCGCATCGGCCGCCGCCGCCAAGGTCGGCGCGGCGCGGTCCTTGTCCGAGAGCACCGGTTCCCCGTCGAAGTGCTCGGCCCACGGCAGTCCCAGTTCCGGGTCCAACGGGTTGATCCCGTGCTCCGCGGACGGCGTGAACGGGGTGGAGCACAGGTAGCTCATCACGGTGTCGTCCTCCAGCGCGATGAACGAGTGCCCGAGCCCCTCGGCGACGTACAGCGCCCGGTACTCCACCGAATCCAGCCGCACCGCCGTCCACCGGCCGAACGTCGGCGAACCGACCCGCACGTCCACCACCACGTCGATCATCGAGCCGCGCGGGCAGTACACGTACTTCGCCTGCCCCGGCGGCACGTCCGCGAAGTGCACGCCGCGGATCACGCCGCGCGCCGAAACGCTGTGGTTGGTCTGCGCCACCCGCAGCGGGTGGCCGACGGCTTCGGCGAGCGCCGACTCCTGGAACGGTGCCGCGAACAGCCCGCGGTGGTCGGGGAAGGACTTCGGGGTGAACGCGTGCACGCCGATGATGTCGAAGGAGCGGATTTCCACGATCCGCAGCCTAAGCGCCCGGCGTCACCGGCCGTCCGGGACGCCGCTCGGGGCCCGGCCCGCGAGCCCGCGCGGAAAATCGGGAAATATTGCGCCACCGAGAACTGCCGACGGGAAACCGCTCGCGTGACGCCCGACCTGCTCGATCAAGTCTGTGACCCTGGTCGCTGACAGTGCGGAACCCGCACTGGCAGACTGGCCGGACCGCAGCGTCCACCGGTTCGCTTTCCCGCACCAGGGAAACCGGCACCGGTCGTCCCGACGCCCGTCGCACACCGGTACCGCCCGGGAGCCCTGACGAGCGCGTCGCCGGGTGGCTGTTCGTCACCCATTCGCTCCGAAATCCGGGATCGCCCGGATTTCGCAGGCCATGGCAACAGGAGGGACGCCGTGACCACTGTGAACGATCGCACTTCCCCCGCCGCGAGCGGCGCGGAACTGACCGACGACGAGATCTTCCAGGCGCACGAGGGCGGCAAGCTCGGCGTCGACGTGACCGCGCCGCTGGACAGCGCGCGCGACCTGTCGATCGCCTACACGCCCGGCGTGGCCAAGGTGAGCCGGGCCATCGCCGCCGACGAGACGCTCGCCGACCGCTACACCTGGACGCAGAACCTGGTGGCCGTGGTCAGCGACGGCACCGCGGTGCTCGGCCTCGGCGACATCGGGCCGCGCGCCTCGCTGCCCGTGATGGAGGGCAAGTCGGCGCTGTTCAAGACCTTCGCCGGGCTCAACTCGATCCCGCTGGTCCTGGACACCACCGACGTCGACGAGATCGTGGAGACGATGGTGCGGCTGCGCCCCTCGTTCGGTGCGGTGAACCTGGAGGACGTCGCGGCGCCGCGCTGCTTCGAGCTGGAGCGCCGCCTCATCGAGGCCCTCGACTGCCCCGTCATGCACGACGACCAGCACGGCACCGCCGTCGTGGTGCTCGCCGCGCTGCGCAACGCCGCGAAGATCGTCGGCCGCGAGATGTCCACCATGCGCGTGGTGATCTCCGGTGCGGGCGCCGCGGGCGTGGCGTGCGCGAAGATCCTGCACACCGCCGGGGTCGGCGAGATCGTGGTGCTGGACTCGCGGGGCGTGCTGCACTCCGGGCGGGACAACCTCACGCCCATCAAGGAAGAACTGCTCGGCTACACCAACCCGCGCGGCATCACCGGCGGGCTGGAGAACGCCCTCGACGGGGCCGACGTGCTCATCGGCGTCTCCGCCGGGCAGATCCCGGAGGAGCTGGTCGCGACGATGGCCGACGACGCGATCGTGTTCGCGCTGTCGAACCCGGACCCGGAGGTGCACCCGGACGTCGCGCGCAGGCACGCGGCGGTCGTGGCCACCGGGCGCAGCGACTTCCCGAACCAGATCAACAACGTGCTCGCGTTCCCCGGCATCTTCAAGGGCGCGCTGCAGGAGAACTCCCGGATGATCACCGACCGGATGAAGGTCGCCGCCGCGGAGGCCATCGCCGAGGTCGTCGCCGAGGAACTCGCCGCCGACAAGATCGTGCCGAGCCCGCTGGACCCGCGGGTCGCCCCCGCCGTGATCAGCGCCGTCGCCGCCGCGGCCCGCGCGGACGGGGTCGCCACTGCCTGACCCCGCGGCCCGCGGCCCGGCCGCGGAGATCGAACATCCGGACCACTGGGGCGCATCGTTCGCGGTGCGCCCCAGTGGTCTGTCCGGCGGGCACGTCCCGCGGCGTTCGCGTCATGGCCGCCGGTGCCCGTCGTCACACGTGCGGGTGGCGTTGATCGAAGGGCGACCAGCGGTTCGCTGCGGAGTCCGTGCCGGTAAGGTCAGGTCGGTAACTCGCTGTGGTGCCGATCACGTGCGGGAGGTCGGTCTTCGGTCGTGTGCCCGGTGAACGTGGCCGCTACGCAGGAGGGGTGCTGGTGACCGATCGGTTTGACGGAACGCCCGCTACCGGGGCGAGAGGCGTGACGGAACCGGCGACGGGCTCGCCCGACGACGCCGGATTACCCGACGCACCCGCGCTGCTCAGCGCAGCGGACGGCACGATCCTGCAGGTCACCGGTCAAGCCGTCCGGCTGGCCGGGGCCGCCGACGATGCCGAGCTGCTCGGCTCGCGGCTCGGCGAGGTCGTGGTGCGCGCCGGCTCCGTGTCGCTGCTGCGCGGCGCGCAGGACGTCGCGGTGCGGGTGCTGAGCTGGCCGTCCCCGCGCGACCCGTCGCTGCGGGTGACCGTGCTGACGGACGTGCGCGATCTGCTGTCCGAGGACGCCGCCCCGCCGGGCGCGGAGATCGCCGACGAACGCGCCCGGCTCATCGAGGCGCAGCGCATCGCGAAGGTCGGCAGCTGGAGCGTGTACCCCGAGACCGGGCAGATGTACCACAGCCCGGTGCTCAAGGAGCTCTTCCACGCCAGCGGCACCGAGGACGCCTTCGACGGGCTCAACATGGTCGTCGCCGTGCGGCCCGACGACCAGCCGAAGGCCGAGGAGTTCGGCGCCCGGCTGCGCGCCGCGCCCGTCGGCAGGCTCGTCGAGGTCGAACTGCGCGACCACACCGACCGGGTGTTCCTCTGCACCGGCCGCGTCGAGCGCGATGCCGCCGACCGGGTCGAACGCATCGAAGGCACCGTGCAGGACGTCACCGAGCAGCGGCTGCTCGAACGGCAGCTGCGCGACGAACGCCGCAAGCTGCACGACGCGCAGCGCGCCGCCCGCCTCGGCACCTGGGAGTGGGACGCCGCCACCGGCATCACCCAGCTGTCCGAGATGATGCGCGAGATCTGCGGCCACCAGCCCGGCGAAGCCACCAGCTACGAGAGCTACCTGCAGGGCGTGCACCCCGAGGACCGGGACCGCGTCGACGAGGCCTGGCGCGGGCTGTCCCAGCGGTTCGAACCCGTCGAGGTCGAGCACCGCTTCGTGCGCCGCGACGGCGCCGTCCGCACCCTGCGCGCGCACGGCACCGCCATTCGCGACCCCGACGGCCGGATGGTGCTCGTCGGCACCGCGCAGGACGTCACCGAGCAGCGCACCGCGCTGACCCGCATCGAACGTTCCACGCAGCGGTTCACCGACCTGGTCGCCGTCACCCCCGTCGGCATCGGCCTGTTCGACCAGGACGAGCACCTCGTCGACGCCAACGACGCGCTGTGCGACCTGCTCGGCTACCGGCTGGAGCAGCTGCGCGGGATGAGCGCGCGGCAGATGACCCACCCGGACGAGCGGGACTCGGGGCTGCGCGCCGCCTCCGACGAGAGCGCCTCGTCCCGCGCCGGGCGGCGGAAGGTGCCGCAGCGGCTGCTGATCCGCTCCGACGGCGAACCCGTGTACTGCGAGCTGCACGTCGCGCTGTCCGTGCAGGACGACGGCACCCGGTTCTGGCTCGTGGTGTTCCAGGACATCACCGAACGCCGCCGCGCCGCCGAGGCGCTGCGCTACCAGGCCACCCACGACGACCTGACCGGGCTGCCGAACCGGGCCGCGGTGAAGGAGTTGCTGGGGACGCTGCTCGGCAGCGGCGATCCGGCGGGCGTCGCCGTGCTGTTCTGCGACATCGACAACTTCAAGCGGGTCAACGACTCCCTCGGCCACGACGCGGGCGACGAGCTCTTGGTGGCGCTGGCACGCCGGCTCGAAGGCGGGCTGCCCGAGGGCTGCACCGCGGCGCGGCTGTCCGGCGACGAGTTCCTCATCATCTGCTCCGACATCGCCGCCGTCGGCGGGCTCGACTCGCTCGCCACCCGCGTGTCCGGGCTGCTGCGCACCGCCGTGCCGGTGCACGGGCAGCTGATCCGGGTGTCGGCGTCCATCGGGGCCGCGGTGCCCAGCGGCGGCGGCTCCGGCGGCGAGGACCTGCTGCGGTTCGCCGACGCCGCCATGTTCGAGGCGAAGCGGCGCGGTGCGGGCAAGGTGTCGCTGGCCAGTCCCGCGCTGATGGCCTCCGCCGACCGGCAGCTGCACCTCGAAGGGCAGCTGCGGGAAGCGCTGAACAACGACGGGCTGACGCTGCACTACCAGCCGGTCGTGGCCTCCGACGGCACCGTGCTCACCGCCGAGGCCCTGGTGCGCTGGCCGCACCCCGACCGCGGGCTGCTCAGCCCCGACGCGTTCCTGCCCGTCGCCGAGCAGGGCGACCTGCTGCGCGAGCTGGACCGGTGGGTGCTGCGCACCGCGCTGCGCGAAGCCTCCACCTGGCCGGTGCCGAACGGGCGCCAGGTCGGGATCGCGGTGAACCTCGCCGGGCTCGTGCCCGGCGGCGCCGACTTCGTCGACGTCGTCGCCGACACCGTCGCCGAATGCGGGCTGGACTGGAACCGGGTGGTGCTCGAACTCGTCGAGACCGCGCTGGTCGACCTCCCCTCCCGCACCCGGCAGGCGATGGGTGAGCTCGTCGCGCGCGGCGTCCGGTTCGCGGTCGACGACTTCGGCACCGGCTACTCCTCGCTGGCGCGGCTCAAGGACCTGCCCGCGCAGATCATCAAGGTGGACCGGCGGTTCGTCGCCGGGGTCGGCGGCGATCCCTCCGACTTCGCCGTCGCGCAGGCCGTCGTCGGCATGGCGCGCGCGATGGGGCGGCTGTGCGTCGCCGAAGGGGTGGAGACCGCGACCCAGTTCCACGTGCTGTCCGGGGTCGGGGTGGACGCCTACCAGGGGTGGCTGTTCTCCCGGCCGATGCCGGCCAGGGAGTTCCGGGCGCTGCTGGAAACGGGCCCCTTGCCGCTGACCAACGATCGGTGATCCCGCTCGGGGTCCGCTGCTCGGGTGCGGGTGGCGGAACCCCGGCGGGCTTCGCGTCGCGGGAGCGCGTCCTCCGCCGCGGGCGACCGGTTCGCGGGACGGTCGCGCGGAACCTCCGCCGGCCGGACGAGGTCGCGGGCACCGGCCGGCGCCACGGGCCGCCCGTCGCCTACCTGCGCGAACTAGACGAGCACTGGCGCGCGGGTGGTCCTGCCCGCCCGGTGCTCACTGCTCGCCGCCGGTAGGACGACGGCGCCGGGCCTGCGCGGGCCGCCGCTCGCTCGTTCGCCGCGCCGAGGGATGCGGGTGCGGGTGATGATGGCGGGACGGGTGCCGGAACCGCCGGGTTCGCCGTCCGGGTAGCAGATCTCCCGGATCGTGGGAAGCGGCTGCTGGAAGCGGCGGAAAAGATCACGCAGGAGTCGTGGATCATCGCATCGTTCCGGCGTTCGAGTTAGGGTCGGCCAGGTTTGCGGCGGTCGGCAAGTGACTGTCGGTGATCCGAGGGGGCTCGGTTGATCGAGTTCCGGTCCGTGCGCAAGGAATATCCCGGAGGCGCGGTCGCGGTCGACGACGTGGACCTGGCGGTCGAAGCGGGCACGATCACCGTGCTCGTCGGGCCCTCCGGCTGCGGCAAGACCACTCTGCTGCGCATGGTGAACCGCATGATCGACCCGAGCGCGGGCACCGTGCTCGTCGACGGGCGGGACGTGCGCGCCGCCGACCCCGCGGTGCTGCGCCGCGGCATCGGCTATGTCATCCAGCAGGCCGGGCTGTTCCCGCACCGCACCGTGCTGGACAACATCGCCACCGTGCCGAGGCTGTTCCGCGGTTCCCGCCGCGACACCCGGCGGCGTGCTCAAGAGCTGCTGGATCTGGTGGGGCTGCCCGCTTCGCTCGGCGACCGCTACCCGGCGCAGCTCTCCGGCGGCCAGCAGCAGCGCGTCGGCGTGGCGCGCGCCCTCGCCGCCGACCCGCCGGTGCTGCTGATGGACGAACCGTTCAGCGCCGTCGACCCCGTCGTCCGCGAAGGGCTGCAGGACGAACTGCTGCGGCTGCAAGGCGAACTCGGCAAGACCGTCCTGTTCGTCACCCACGACATCGACGAAGCGGTGAAGCTCGGCGAGAAGGTCGCGGTGCTGCGCACCGGCGGGCACGTCGCCCAGTACGCCGCGCCCGACGAGCTGCTCGCCCGGCCCGCCGACGACTTCGTGACCTCCTTCATCGGGCGCGACCGCGGCTACCGGCGGCTGTCGTTCACCGACGGCGGCGGCATCGAACCCGGCGAGATCGGCACCGCCACCCTCGGCGATACCCCGGGGACCACCGGCGACGACTGGGTGCTCGTCCTCGACGCCGACCGCAGGCCGCGCGGCTGGCTGCCGCCGCGGACCACCGCGGGCGAACCGCTCACCGAGGACGTGCTCGTCGCGGGCGGCTCGCTGC
This sequence comes from Saccharopolyspora sp. NPDC047091, assembly GCF_040643635.1. NCBI lineage: Bacteria > Bacillati > Actinomycetota > Actinomycetes > Pseudonocardiales > Pseudonocardiaceae > Saccharopolyspora > Saccharopolyspora sp. NPDC047091. The sequence goes on along the minus strand of NZ_JBEYUS010000062.1, from coordinate 12,999 downwards.
ACACCCGCGGGACGGCGCTGCGCGGCGCGCTGGACGCGGCGCTGTCCGCGCCGTCCGGGCTCGGCGTCGTCGTCGACGAGGACGGCGGGTACGTCGGCGTCGTCGGCGCCCGGCACGTGCTCGACGTCATCGAGGCCGGGCGCGGGGAGCGGCCGTGATCGACGAGCTCGTGCACTACTTCTCCAGCCCCAGCAACCGCGAGGTGGTGCTGGAGTCCCTCGGCCAGCACATCTACCTGGCGCTGGTGCCGCTGGTGCTGGGCGCGCTGCTGGCGGTCCCCGCCGGGCGGCTCGCGCAGCGGGCGCCGAAGCTGCGCGGAGTGCTGCTGGGCTCGATGAACGTGCTCTACACGATCCCCTCGCTGGCCCTGTTCGTGATCATCCCGGCGGTGATCGGGACCGGCGCGACCGCGGCGATCAACGTGGTCATCGCGCTGACGATCTACAACGCGGCGCTGCTGGTGCGGCCCGTGATGGAAGGCCTCGACTCGGTGCCCGAGCACGTCGTCACCGCCGCCACCGCCCTCGGCTACCGGCCGCGGCGCCGGTTCTTCGCCGTCGAGGTGCCGCTGGCGCTGCCGGTGCTGAGCACCTCGCTGCGGGTCGCCTCGGTCAGCAACGTCAGCCTCGTCAGCGTCGGCGCGCTGATCGGCATCGGCGGGCTCGGCCGGTTGTTCACCGACGGGTTCCAGCGGGACTACCTGACGCCGATCCTGCTCGGCGTGGTGCTCACGCTGGCGCTGGCGATGGTGGGGGATCTGCTGATCGTGGCGCTGCGCAGGCTGTGCACCCCGTGGTTGCGGGCGAACGCGGGGGGACGCTGACATGATCATCAACGAGCTGGTCGCCTGGGTGTCCGACCCGGAGCACTGGTTCTCCTCCACCGGGCTGCTCGCCCAGACCGGCAGGCACCTGTACTACTGCGTGCTGTCGGTGCTGTGCGCCTCGATCATCGCGATGCCCATCGGGTTGTGGATCGGGCACACCGGGCGCGGCGGCGCCACCGTCGTCGTGCTCGGCAACTCGCTGCGGGCGCTGCCGACGCTCGGCCTGGTCACCCTGTTCGTGCTCATCGGCGGCATCGGTGAAGCGCCCACGCTGACCGGGCTGGTGATCCTCGCGATCCCCGCGGTGCTCTCCGGCGCCTACGCCGGGGTGCAGAGCGTGCCCGCCGAGGTGCGCGACGCCGCCAAGGGCATGGGCATGACCCCGATGCAGCAGCTGTGGCAGGTGGAGCTGCCGAACGCGGCGCCGCTGCTGTTCGGCGGGGTGCGCACCGCGATGCTGCAGGTCGTCGCCACCGCCTCCGTGGCCGCCTACGTGGGGCTGGGCGGGCTCGGCAGCATCCTGCTGGAAGGCATCAAGACCTACGACTACGGCCAGACGCTCGCCGCGGCGCTGTGCATCGGGCTGCTGGCGGTGCTGCTCGACGTGCTGCTGAGCAGGCTCTCGCGGGCCGTCACGCCGCGCGGCATCCGCACCGGCCCGCCCGCGGCCGCGACGCATGCCGGCTGAACACGTTGTCCACTGCGACGGGAAGAAGCACGCCGTGAAGCGATGGGGAGCGCTGGCGCTGGCCGGCTTGGCGTTGGTCGGGGTCGCGGGCTGCGGTGGCGACCCGTTCCAGGCCGGTGACGGCACGAACGGGGCACTGGTCGTCGGCTCCGCCGACTTCACCGAGAGCGAACTCGTGATGGAGGTGTACGCGGAGGCGCTGCGGCGCACCGGTGCCGAGGTCGACACCAAACCCCGCATCGGCGCGCGCGAGACCTACGTCAACGCCGTCGCCCAGGGCGAGCTGTCGGTGATGCCCGACTACACCGGCAACCTGCTGCAGTACGTCGACGAGAACGACCCGGCCACCGAATCGCAGCAGGTCTACGACGAGCTGCGGCGGAAGCTGCCGCCCGGCCTGGACGTCCTGGAGCAGGCCCCCGCCGAGGACTCCGACGTGCTCACCGTGACCCGCCGCACCGCCGACACCGGCATCCGCACGCTGCAGGACCTCGGGCCGCGCTGCGGCGAATTCGTGCTCGGCGCCCCCGCCGAGTGGAAGACCCGCTGGGAGCAGCGCATCGCCGAGGTCTACGGCTGCACCTTCCGGCAGATCCGCAACCTCGAAGCGGGCACGGTCACCGTCGAAGCGCTCACCGGGGACACCGTGCAGGTCGCGAACCTGTTCACCACGTCCTCGCAGATCGCCGCGAACGACCTGGTGCCGCTGCAGGACACCCGCGACATGTTCCCCGCCCAGCACGTGGTGCCGCTGGTCGGCGAGGGCAGGCTCACCCCGCGGCAGGCCGCGGCGATCGACCGGGTGTCGCGGGCGCTGACCACCGGAGAGCTCACCGAGCTCAACCGGCGGCTCGAAGTGGAGAAGGCCAATCCCACCGATCTCGCGAAGGAGTTCGTCGCCTCGGTGGGGGCCTGAAACGGGTGGGGCGCATTCGGTCCCGAGTGGCGCTCCACCGGTGCCGGGGGCGGCGGTTCCGGCTGATCCGCTTCAAGTTCCCGCGAAATATGATTACCTTTCAGGGTCGATCCGTGTCGCCGCATCGTGCGAGCAACCGGTCCACGGAGCGTGACGCCGCCAACCGAGGTGTTGAACCCCGCCCACTTTTGCGCTACTGGAGATGCTTCGGCCGCGGATCGGTGCCATTGTTTTCTCGCCGATCACCGAGGGGTTCGAAAATCGTCCTCCGCCGGTTGATCGGTTGAATCCGATTCAGCAACAACGAGGAGAATCTCGCATGCGCACTTCTACTCGCCTCCTTGGTGCGACCGCGGCCGCCGTGGCTCTGCTCGGCGCCGGCTCGTCCACGGCGTTCGCCGGCGGGCACGACGACGGGCCGGAGGTCAGCAGCGAGTCCGGTCACGGCGGCGCCGGTGGCAGTGGCGGCATCGGTGTGAACCTGCTGTGCGGCATCGGCATTCTGGGGCAGGGCTCGTGCTCCGCCGCTGAGGGCGGCAACGGCGGCGACACCGCCTCCGAGACCGGCGTCGGCAACACCGAGGGCTGATAGCTCGAACTTTCCGCCGCGGGAAAGAATGTGCCCGGTCCCCTCCTTGGAGGGGGCCGGGCACATCGCTGTGCGCACCGGGTCCCGGCCCGGCGATGTTGCCAATTCAGATGATCGCGTTGGAACCCGCCTCCTCAAATTCGTCCGAACCGCCGAGTCGATCTCGCCGAAAGCGATCGTGACCGGCTTTCCCGGCACGTCGACGGTCATCATCACGGTGTCGAGACGGAATGAACATCTCGGGGTTCGTGATACTCGATCGCGGATCAAGCCGCCATCCGCCGGAAAAACGTTCGGATCTGGGTGAAAATTGATTCGAACGGGTTATCAGCGTCCCACTTTGGCGCTAATGAAGGTGCTGTAGGCGGCGATCAATGCGATGGTTTTCTCGCCGATCACCGAGGGGCTCGAACCTCGACCTCCTTCGGTGGTAGCGGTTGAATCCGATTCAGCAACGAGGGGAATCTCGCATGCGTACTTCTACTCGCCTCCTTGGTGCGACCGCGGTCGCCGTGGCCATGCTCGGCGCCGGTTCCACCGCGGCGTTCGCCGGCGGGCACGACGACCCGGAGATCACCAGCGAGTCCGGCAACGGCGGCTCCGGCGGCAGCGGCGGCGTGGGCCTGAACCTGATCTGTGGCCTCGGTGTCCTGGGCTCGGGTGAGTGCTCCGCCTCCAACGGCGGCGACGGCGGCGACTCCGGCGCCGTCACCGGCGTCGGCAACGAGAGCTGATAGCTCGAATTTCCCTCGCGGGAACGAAGTGCCCGGTCCTCCTCCCGGAGGGCCGGGCACTCGGCTGTTCCGGGCCGCGCTCTCCGCAAGCGGCAGCGGCTCAGCGGCGGCCGCCGAGCCGCTCGTTCAACTCCGCGGCCGCCCGCCGCACCGCCGCCGCCAGCTCCGGCCACGTCGCACCGCACCCCGTCGGCCCGGCCGGTTCGCACACGTGCCGGAACGTCACGCTGATCGCCGCCGCAGGCCACCGGTCCGCGCCGAACACCGGGCACGCCACCGAAGCGAACCCGCCCGTCACGTGCCCGTCCTCCACCGCCCAGCCCAAGCGGCGCTCCGCGGCCAGCGTGCGGCGCAACTCCGGCAACGTCCGCGGACCCCGCTCGGTGCGGCGCGCGAAACCCGCCGGGAACGACGCCCGCACCTGCGCGGCGGGCAGGTGCGCCAGCATCGCCCGCCCCGACGCCGTCACCTGCGCGGGCAACCGCACCCCCACCTCGGTGACCAGCGTCTGCGCCCGCGACGGGCGCTCCTGCACCAGGTACAGCAGCTCACCGCCGTGCAACACCCCCAGGTGCGCGGTGCAGCCGACCTCGTCCACCAGCTTGCGCAGCACCGGGCTCGCCAGCCGCTCCAGCGGATCACCCCGCAGGTACGCCGAACCCAGCTCGAACGCCGCCACCCCCAGCGCGAACCGGCGCTCCTCCGGCAGGCGCACCACGAAACCGGCGGCGACCAGCTCCGCCAGCAGGTGGTACGTCGTCGACCGCGGCAACCCCAGCTCCCGGGCCAGCGCGCCCGCCGACACCGGAGCCGCCCGGCCCGCCATCGCCGTCAAGATCGCCAGCCCGCGCCGCAGCGCGGGCACCTCGCTGCTGGCACCCACCCGGACCTCCCGCCATGCGTCTGGAATCCCAGACGGAACCACACTAACCGGGCTTCTGCGTCGCGCCGCACCCGTGTGACATGGAGGAATGCGACACGTGCACAAGTTGGTGGCCGGCGAGCTGACCCGGCAGCAGGTCGTCGACATCGCCCGCGGCGGCACCGCCGTCGAGCTCGACCCCGACACCGAACGCGCCATCGACGCCACCCGCGGGCACATCGACGCGCTCGCCGCCGCCGCCGAACCCACCTACGGCGTCTCCACCGGCTTCGGCGCGCTCGCCACTCGGCACATCCCCGCCGAACGGCGCACCGCGCTGCAGCAATCCTTCGTCCGCTCGCACGCCGCAGGCGCCGGGCCCGCCGTCGAACCCGAAGTGGTGCGCGCCCTGATGCTGCTGCGGCTGCGCACCATCAGCACCGGCCGCACCGGCGCCCGGCTCGGTACCGCCCGCGCCCTCGCCGCCGCGCTCAACGCGGGCATCGTGCCCGTCGTGCACGAGCACGGCTCCCTCGGCTGCTCCGGGGACCTCGCGCCGCTCGCCGCCGTCGCCCTCGCCCTCACCGGCGAAGGGCAGGTCCTCGACCCGGACGGCACCACCCGGCCCGCCGCGGCCGCGCTCGCCGACGCGGGCATCGAACCCGTGGTGCTCGCCGAGAAGGAAGGCCTGTCGCTGACCAACGGCACCGACGGCATGCTCGGGATGCTGGTGCTCGCGCTGCACGACCTCACCGCGCTGCTGGAGGTCGCCGACCTCACCGCCGCGATGAGCGTCGAAGCGCTGCTGGGCACCGACCGGGTCTTCGCCGCCGACCTGCACGCCCTGCGCCCGCACCCGGGGCAGGCCCGCTCCGCCGCGCGGATCCACCGGCTGCTCGCCGGATCCGAGATCGTGGCCAGCCACCGCGGCCCCGACTGCAACCGCGTGCAGGACGCCTACTCGCTGCGCTGCGCACCTCAGGTGCACGGCTCCGCCGCCGACGCCGCCACCTTCGCCGAGACCGTCGCCGACCGGGAACTCGCCGCCGCCATCGACAACCCCGTCGTCCTCGACGACGGCCGCGTCGAATCCAACGGCAACTTCCACGGCGCCCCGCTCGCGCACGCCCTCGACTACCTGGCGATCCCGCTCGCCGACGTGGCGAGCATGGCCGAACGCCGCACCGACCGGATGCTCGACGTGGCCCGCTCGCACGGGCTGCCCGCGTTCCTCGCCGACGACCCCGGCGTCGACTCCGGGCACATGATCGCCCACTACACGCAGGCCGGGGTCGTCGCCGAGCTCAAGCGGCTCGCCGCGCCCGCCTCCGTCGACTCCATCCCCACCAGCGCCATGCAGGAGGACCACGTGTCGATGGGCTGGGCGGCGGCCCGCAAGCTGCGCCGCGCCCTCGACGGACTGCGCACCGTGCTCGCCGTCGAACTGCTCACCGCCGCCCGCGCCCTCGACCTGCGCGCCCCGCTCGCACCCGCCCCCGCCACCGGCGCCGTCCGGGACCTGCTGCGCACCCGCGTGCCAGGGCCCGGCCCCGACGCCCACCTGGCTCCGCAGATCGCCGAGGCCGAAGCGCTGCTGCGCTCCGGCGCCGTCAACACCACCGTGCAGAACCACCTGGGAGGCTGAGCATGAGCACCGGACCCCGGCCCGTGCGCGCGGCGCGCGGCACCACCCGCACCGCCCGCTCCTGGAGCACCGAAGCGCCCCTGCGGATGCTGCAGAACAACCTCGACCCCGACGTCGCCGAACGCCCCGAGGACCTCGTCGTCTACGGCGGAACCGGCCGCGCCGCCCGGAACTGGGCCAGCTACGACGCCATCGTCGCCGAGCTCCGCGCCCTCGGCGAGGACGAGACGCTGCTGGTGCAGTCCGGCAAACCCGTCGGCGTGCTGCGCACCCACGAATGGGCGCCGCGGGTGCTGCTGGCGAACTCCAACCTCGTCGGGGACTGGGCGAACTGGCCCGAATACCGCAGGCTCGACGCGCTCGGGCTCATGATGTACGGGCAGATGACCGCCGGATCGTGGATCTACATCGGCACCCAGGGCATCCTGCAGGGCACCTACGAGACGTTCGGCGCCGTCGCCGCCAAGCGCTTCGGCGGCAGCCTCGCCGGAACCCTCACCGTCACCGCCGGGCTCGGCGGCATGGGCGGCGCCCAGCCCCTCGCCGTCACCATGAACGGCGGGGCCGCGCTCGTCGTCGAATGCGACCCCGAACGCGCCCGCCGCCGGGTGCAGCACCGCTACCTCGACGTGCTCGCCGACGACCTCGACGACGCCGTCGAGCAGGCCGTCGCCGCCCGCGACCAGCGGCGCGCCGTGTCCATCGGCGTCATCGGCAACGCCGCCGAGGTGCTGCCCGAACTGCTGCGGCGCGGCGTGCCCGCGGACATCGTCACCGACCAGACCTCCGCGCACGACCCGCTGTCCTACCTGCCGCGCGGCGTCGAGCTCGACGACTGGGCGGACTACGCGGCGAAGAAGCCCGACGAGTTCACCGCCCGCGCTCGCGACTCCATCGCCGAGCACGTCGAAGCGATGGTCGGTTTCCTCGACGCGGGCGCGGAAGTCTTCGACTACGGCAACTCGCTGCGCGGCGAAGCGGCCGAAGCCGGCTACGCGCGCGCCTTCGACTACCCGGGATTCGTGCCCGCCTACCTGCGGCCGCTGTTCTGCGAGGGCAAAGGCCCGTTCCGCTGGGCCGCGCTGTCCGGCGACCCCGCCGACATCGCCGCCACCGACCGCGCGATCCTCGAGGAGTTCGGCGAGGACGAGCACCTGGCCCGTTGGATCCGGCTCGCCGGGGAACGGGTCGCGTTCCAAGGGCTGCCCGCCCGGATCTGCTGGCTCGGCTACGGCGAACGGCACCGGGCGGGGCTGCGGTTCAACGAGCTCGTCGCCTCCGGCGAGGTGTCCGCGCCGCTGGTGCTCGGCCGCGACCACCTCGACAGCGGATCCGTCGCCTCCCCGTACCGGGAGACCGAGGGGATGGCCGACGGGTCCGACGCCATCGCCGACTGGCCGCTGCTCAACGCGCTGGTCAACACCTCCTCCGGTGCCACCTGGGTGTCGGTGCACCAGGGCGGTGGCGTCGGCATGGGCCGTTCGCTGCACGCCGGGCAGGTCACCGTCGCCGACGGCACCGAACTCGCCGCCCGCAAGCTCGAACGCGTCCTCACCAACGACCCCGGCACCGGGGTGCTGCGGCACGCCGACGCCGGCTACGACCGGGCCCGCGACGTCGCCGCCGAACGCGGGCTGCGGCTGCCGATCGCGGGGGAGGGGCGATGAGCACGGCCCGGCTGCTCGCCGAACTCGACGACGTCGGCCGCGACCGGCGCCGCGGCGGCTACTCCCGGCACGTCTTCGACCGCGGTGAACGGGAACTCCGCGAGTGGTTCACCGAGCAGGCCGGGCGCCGCGGCCTGCAGGTCGAGACCGACCGGAACGCGAACCTGTGGGCGTGGTGGGGAGAACCCGGCGACGACGCCGTCGTCACCGGCAGCCACCTCGACTCGGTGCCCGGCGGCGGGGCCTTCGACGGGCCGCTCGGCGTGGTGTCCGCGCTCGCCGCGGTGGACTCGTTGCGCGACAACGGGTTCCGGCCGCGGCGCCCGCTCGCCGTCGTCGTGTTCGCCGAAGAGGAAGGCGGCCGGTTCGGGGTGCCGTGCCTCGGTTCCCGGCTGCTCAGCGGCGGCATCAGCCGGGACGCGGCCTGCGCGCTGCGCGACCCCGACGGCACCACCTTCGCCGAGGCGATGCGCGCCGCCGGGCACGACCCGGACCGCGCCGGTCGCGACGACGCGGCGCTGCGGCGCATCGGACGCCTGGTGGAACTGCACGTCGAACAGGGCAGAGGCCTCATCGACCTGCACCGGCCCGTCGCCGTCGCCGACAGCATCCTCGCGCACGGGCGCTGGCGGTTCCGGTTCCGCGGCGAAGGCAACCACGCCGGAGCCACCCTGATCGGCGACCGCCGCGACCCGATGATCCCCGCCGCCCGCACCGTGCTCGCCGCCCGCCGCGCAGCCGCCGCCCGCGACCAGGCCCGCGCCACCGTCGGCCGCATCGAGGCCACCCCCGGCGGCACCAACGTCATCGCGTCCACAGTGGACGTGTGGCTGGACGCGCGGGCCCCGCGGCACCCCGACGCCCGCGCCCTCGTCGACGAGCTCACCCGGCAGGCCCACGAGCACGCCGGCGACGAAGGCTGCACCGTCGAGATCACCGAGGAGTCCTACGGCGACACCGTCCACTTCCACCCCGGGCTCCGCGACGAACTCCGCGACCAGCTCGACGACGCACCCGTGCTGCCCACCGGAGCCGGGCACGACGCGGGAGTCCTCGCCGCCCACGCGCCCACCGCCATGCTGTTCGTCCGCAACCCCACCGGCATCAGCCACGCGCCCGACGAACACGCCGAACCCGACGACTGCGCCGCGGGCACCAGCGCGCTCGCCGACGTCCTCCGGAGGTGGACCGCATGACCTACTGGTGCGAACACGCCTGGCTCGACGACGGGCCGCAGCCCGGCGTGCTCGTCGACGTCGACGGCACCACCATCACCGCCGTCACCCGCACCGGCAGCCCGCCCGCCGGAGCCACCCGGCTGCCCGGACTCGTCATCCCCGGCCTCTCCAACGCCCACTCGCACGCCTTCCACCGCGGACTCCGCGGGCGCGCCACCGGACGCGGCACCTTCTGGACCTGGCGCGAGCAGATGTACGCGCTCGCCGGACGGCTCGACCCGGACGGCTACCGGCGGCTCGCCACCGCCACCTACACCGAGATGGCGCTCGCCGGCATCACCTGCGTCGGCGAGTTCCACTACCTGCACCACCCGCCCGGCGGCGGCCGCTACGACGACCCCAACGCCATGAGCGCCGCGCTCGCCCAAGCCGCTCACGACGCGGGCATCCGGCTCACCCTCCTCGACACCTGCTACCTCACCGGCGGCTTCGACACCCCCGCCGAAGGCGTGCAGCTGCGCTTCAGCGACGGCGACGCCACCGCCTGGGCCGACCGGGTCGACAGGTTCCGCGTCGACTGCGGCCGCGTGCGCCTCGGCGCCGCCGTGCACTCCGTGCGCGCCGTGCCCGCCGACCAGATCCCGCACCTCGCCGACTGGGCGCACCGCGGCGGCACCCCGCTGCACGTGCACCTGTCCGAACAGCGCGCCGAGAACGACGCCTGCCGCGCCGCCCACGGCCGCACCCCCACCGAACTCCTCCACGAGCGCGGCGCCCTCGGACCCCGCACCACCGCCGTGCACGCCACCCACCTCACCGAGCACGACCTGCGGCTGCTCGCCGACACCGGCACCGGCAGCTGCCTGTGCCCCAGCACCGAAGCCGACCTCGGCGACGGCATCGGACCCGCCCGCGCGCTGCACGACGCGGGCAGCCCGCTGTCCCTCGGCAGCGACGGGCATTCCACCATCGACCTGCTCGCCGAAGCCCACGCCGTCGAAGCCGGCCAGCGGCTGCGCACCGAAACCCGTGGGCACTTCGACACCCCGCAGCTGCTCGACATGGCCACCACCCACGGGCACCGCGCCCTCGGCTGGCTCGACGCCGGACGCATCGCACCCGGGCACCGCGCCGACCTCGTCGCACTCGACCTCGACCGGCCCCGCCTCGCAGGCATTCCCCTGCGCAACGTGCCCACCGCCGCCCGCGCCGACGACGTCCGGCACGTCATCGCCCACGGCCGCGCCATCGTCCGCGACCACACCCACGAACACGTGCCCGACCCGGTGCAGCGGCTCCGGCGGCTGCTCGCCGAACTCAGCTGACCACCGACGCGGACGGAACACCATGACCAGCACCGTCATCACCGGCATCGGCGAACTCACCACGAACGACGACGAGCTCGGCACCCCCGGCGGCGCCGCACTCGTCCTCGACGGCGACCGCATCGCCTGGACCGGACCCGCCGACCGCGCACCCGCCGCCGACCATGCCCTCGACGTCGGCGGCCGCGCCGTGCTGCCCGGCTGGGTCGACAGCCACACCCACCTGCTGTTCGCCGGCGACCGCACCGCCGAGTTCACCGCCCGCATGAACGGCGAGCCCTACGCCGCGGGCGGCATCGCCGTCACCGTCGACGCCACCCGCGCCGCCACCGACGACGAACTCCGCGGCACGCTGCGCCGCCACCTCGCCGAAGCCGCCCGGAACGGCACCACCTGCGTCGAGACCAAGACCGGGTACGGGCTCACCACCGCCGACGAACTCCGCGCCGCCCGGATCGCCGCCGCCGAAGCCGACGAGGTCACCTTCCTCGGCGCGCACCTCGTCCCACCCGGCGAGGACCCCGACCGCTACCTCGACCTCGTCTGCGGCGAGATGCTCGACGCCGTCGCACCCCACGTGCGCTGGTGCGACGTCTTCTGCGAACGCGGTGCCTTCGACGCGGCGCAGACCCGGCGCGTGCTGCGTGCCGCCGCCGACCGCGGACTCGGGCTGCGCGTGCACGGCAACCAGCTCGGACCCGGACCCGGCGTGCGGCTCGCCGTCGAACTCAGCGCCGCCAGCGTCGACCACTGCACCCACCTGGAAGCCGAGGACATCGCGGCCCTCGCCGGATCCGGCACCGTCGCCACCCTGCTGCCCGCCTGCGACCTCTCCACCCGGCAACCGCTGCCTGCCGCCCGCGAACTCCTCGACGCCGGGGCGACCGTCGCGCTCGCGTCCAACTGCAACCCCGGCTCCTCCTACACCACGTCCATGGCGTTCTGCGTCACCACCGCCGTGCTGCAGATGCGGATGACCGTGCCCGAAGCGATCCGCGCCGCCACCCTCGGCGGGGCGCGGGCGCTGCGGCGCGACACCGGCGACGGGGCCGTCGGCGTGCTGCGGCCCGGCGCACGCGCCGACGTGCACGTGCTCGACGCGCCCAGCGCGGCCTGGCTCGCCTACCGGCCCGGGGTGCCGCTCACGCACGCGGTGTGGCGAGCGGGGGAGCGGGTGCGGTGAGGAAGGGGACCTTCCTGCGAGGAAGGGACCCTTTCGGTCACCGGTGCGGTGAAGGGAACCTTCCGGTCACGAGTGCAGTGAAGGGAACCTTCCTGTCACGACCGGCGGAAGGGAACCTTGCTGCCACGGACGCGGTGCGGGGGACCTTCCGATCACCCGTGGGACGACGGGAACCTCCCGGTCGATCCGGAGCGGGGGAGCGGCTCAGTCGTCGTCCGCGTCGTCGCGGGCGAGGAAGGTCGCGAGCCGCTCGGTCGCGTCCTCGAACGCCGGGTTCAGGTCGACGAAGACCCGCATCCGGTCCGCGACCCACGCCAAGGTCACCTCGTCGTCACCGCGACGCTCCTCGAGCTCCTCGATGCCCCGGTCGGTGAAGTACACCGTCTCCTCCTCCACGTGCGAACCGGCGGCAGCGCACCGCCGGAGCTGACAGCAAGGGAACCTTACTGTCACACGTGACCGGAAGGTTCCCTTCATCGCACCCCCGGACGCGACAAGCGGGCCGCCGGTTCCCGGAGGAACCGACGGCCCGCACGAGTCCGGATCAGCCTGCTTGAGTCGCAGGCCAGACGATGCGCTCGGCCTGTTCGAGCAGGCTTCGCAGCTTCCGCGCTTCGAACGCGCTGATCCCGGCGACTGGAGCCGTGGTCCGGTGGGCCGCGGCGACGCAGACGGTCCGGATCCACTCCGACTGGCTCAGGCCTGCGCCGGTGGCGGCTTCGCGGATCGCCACCGCTTCCTCGCGGCTCATCCGGAACGAGGTGGACACGTTCAACGGCTGGGCCACCTCGACCACGATCTCCTCGGCGTCGTCGAAGTCGGCCTCGAGCTCCTCGCGATGTCGCTGGACCCATTCGGCCTCGTCGGAAGCGCCTCCGTCGTGCGGATCCCGAGTCATGTCGCCTCCCAAGCCGTGATCGGACGAACCGTTGCGGACGGCTCGTCGTAAGCGATGGCCACCAAGATCGACCGGCCGCCGCGGGTGCGGCCGAGCAGCAGATGGGATGCGGCCCTGGCCCGCTTGTTCCGCGCCACCTTGGTCGCATCGGAGATCGCTTGGTCGATCTCGTCCGCCGAGACGCCGTGGCGGGTGGCGTGCTCCAGGTTCGCGTCATCCCACTCGATCGACTCGATCCGCATGGCCGATCAATGTAATACACAGGTTAGTTCGCGTATTACGCAGTGGCAAGGTGGGTCATGTCGCAGCGAGCGCTCGGCGATGAAGGGAACCTTCCTGTCACACGTGACCGGAAGGTTCCCTTCATCGCACCCCCGGATGCGAAAAGCGGGCCGCCGGACGCCGCTGCCGCGGTTGTCGCGGACGGTGCAGCCGGACAGCTGCACGGTCTCCTCGGTCTCGAGGTGCACGCCGTCGGAGGCGCCGCC
>NZ_JBEYUS010000061.1:0-40027 GCF_040643635.1 Saccharopolyspora sp. NPDC047091 | reverse complement strand
CTCCGACCAGGCGCAGTGCGGCGAGTCTGCGTTGGCGGGCTGCTTCGGCGAGCCGCGTCGTGCTGATGACGAACACGACCACCGGCAGCAGCAGCACGGTGGCGCCGAGCGTCCACAACGTCAGCGTGTCCGCCGACGTCGCGGTCGTCGAGGCGGCGTGCTCGCCGAAGTGGTCGTCGATGCGGTAATCCGCGTTCCACTCGGTCAGCCCGGTGGTGCCCGCGTAGTAGTACAGCTCGCCGGGTGAGAGCAGTCCGTCGTCGTCGATGGTGCCGGCGACGGTGCCGGGCAGCCGTTGGCGCAACAGCTCGGATCCGGGCTCGGCGAGCAGGTCGGCCAGTGCCGGGGACACGATCAGCTCGCCCGGCGCCGGATACCGGCCCAGTCCGGCAGGCGGCGGCGCGTCCGGGCGCATCGGCTGGAGCAACTTGCCGAACACGTGGTCCCCGCGGAACTCGGTGTCGCCCGAGGCCCCGAGCACGGCGGCCGGGATGTGCGCGTTCCCGGCGGAGACCGCGGTCATCGTCCTGGCCACGGTGCGCTCGTGCTGGGCCTGCAGCCAGTTCGGCAGGGCGGTGCTGATCAGCAGCACGAGGACGCCGATGCCGATGCCGATGGTCATCAGGGCGAGCCTGCCCCAAGGGGTGTTGCGATCGCCGACGGCGAGACGGACCCCCAGCACCAGGTCGGCGAGCCAGGTGCGGGCCCGGCTCATCGGGCGGCCTCCTCCGCCTCCGCGGTGCGCCCGTCGCGGATGACCACTTCGCGGTGCGCGTAGGCGGCCACCGCCGGTTCGTGGGTCACGAGCACCACAGCGCTGCCCGCTTCGGAAGCGGTTTCGGTGAGCAGCTGCATCACCTCGCGGCCACCGGTGGAGTCGAGGGCGCCGGTGGGTTCGTCGGCGAAGATCACCGAGGGATCGGCGACGAGGGCACGGGCGAGCGCGGCCCGCTGGCCCTGGCCACCGGAGATCTCCCCGGGGCGCTTGTCGAGCTGGGCGGTGACGCCGAGCTTGTCGGCCCAGTCGCGGGCGCGGGTCTCGGACTTGCCGCGGGCGGCGCCGTTGAGCCGCAGCGGCAGCGCGATGTTCTCCAGCACGCTGAGCTCGGGCACGAGCTGGCCGAACTGGAACACGAAGCCGAACTCGGAGCGGCGCAGCGCGCTGCGCTCGTCGTCGGACATGGCGGTGACGTCGCGGCCGCGGAACCGGACCGTGCCGGATTCGGGGGCGACGACGCCTGCCATGCAGTGCAGCAGCGTGGACTTGCCCGAGCCGGAGGCGCCGACGACGGCGACGACCTCGCCGGAATCGACGGCGAGGTCCGCGCCGCGCAGCGCCGGGGTGGCGCCGAAGGAGCAGACCAGGCCGGTTCCGGTGAGCATCGATTCGGTGCCGGACCTGGACGCGGTCATGCGTGGTTCTCCTTCTGGGTGCTGCGGGTGCGGGAGCCGGTGGCATCCGGTCGCGCGCGATTCTCGCGGTGGCGCGGCGCGGCGCGTGCGGCGGGTGCGCGTTCCGGGCGAGGTCGTGGCGTCGCGCGGGGCCGGTCGTCCGGGCCCGGCCGATCATGCATGGCCGGAACCCTACACGGCCGGGTGAACCGCCCAGTCGGCTTTCGCGAAGATCATTCTTCGTCCTGCCGGGCGGCCGGAGATCCGGTGCGGCCCTCGAGGCGTTCCCGCTGGGGGATGACGGTGTAGCGGGGGTCGCGGGCGGTGACCCGGCCCGCTTCGAAGATCCCGAAGCGGGTGGCGGCTCCGCCGACGGCCAGGCACAGTCCGGCGGCCGCCGCGATCGTCCGGTTCCGCCCGGCCAGGGCCGATGCGGCGGCGCCGACCCAGGTCAGGGCTCGGGCGGCGCGCAGCAGCCTGCCGGGGGTGCCGGTGTCGTAGGCCTCGGCGACGAGCCCGGCGCGGCGCAGCATCCGGTGCTCGGCGGCCAGTTCGACGACCGCGCCGGTGATCGCCATCCGCCGTGCCGGGCCGGCTTCGGCGACCGGGGTGGTGAGCAGGGCGACGCCGCCCGCGCTGGAGACGGCACTGCCCGCGAACAGGAACGGCAGCTCGCGGTGCACCTCGTGCCAGCCGGGCACGGCGGTGTCGGCGAGCAGCACCGCGGTGTAGGTGGTCATGGCGGGCGCGAGGACCGCGGCGGCTGCTCCGGCGAGCCTGCCGGGCCCGGGCAGCAGCCCGGACAGCTCGCCGGCGGCCGCGGCGGCGGTGAGCCCGGAGAACGGGGCGAGGATCCAGGAGCCGACGCTCAGCGGCGAGGTCGGTTTCAGCACCCGCAGCATGTTCAGGAACCGCAGCGGCCGCCCCAGGTCGTGCACGAGCGCGAGCACGCTGGCTCCGGCACCGGCCGCGGCGGCGATGCGCCCGGTGCGGCGCAGCGCGGGCCGCCCGGTGAGGTCGGCCAGCCCGGCCATCGCCGCCGATCCCCCGGCGAGCCCGCCGAGGAACAGGTAGAGGGGCACATCGGGGACCTTCCAGGTGGGGCTCTTGATGATCTGGCGGCCGTAGTAGGAGCGGAACTCGGCGTCGGGCACGATCGATTCGCCGCGGCGCGGGCTCATCGCCGCCGCCCGGCGAAGCAGGCCGCGATGAGCGCGGCGGCGGTACCGGCGGCGGCCGCGGCGTGCCGCCACATCGACGGCAGGTCGCGGGTGGTGACGACCGGGTCGGGTGGCAGCCCGTAGACCTCGGGTTCGTCGAGCAGCAGGAAGAACGCGGAGTCGCCGCCGACGCCGTCCTCGGGGTCGTGGCCGTAGAGGCGGGCACCGGTCTCGCCGCGTTCGTGCAGTTCGTCGACGCGGCGGGCGGCGCGGGCGCGGAGTTCGTCGAGGGGCCCGTACTGGATGGACTCGGTGGGGCACGCGGTGGCGCAGGCGGGGGCGAGCCCGGCGCCGAGCCGGTCCTGGCAGAGGGTGCACTTGAACGCGCCGCCGTCGCCGGGCCGGATGTCGATGACCCCGTAGGGGCAGGCGGGCACGCAGTAGCCGCAGCCGTTGCACACGTCGTCCTGCACGAGCACGGTGCCGTGCTCGGTGCGGATGAGCGCTCCGGTGGGGCACACGTCGAGGCAGGCGGCGTGGGTGCAGTGCTTGCACACGTCGGAGGACATCAGCCACCGCACCCCGCCTCCCCCGCCGTCGGACGGGTCGCCGGGTGGTCCGATCCCTGGCATGCCCAGGTCGGTGGCGGGCAGTTCCTGTTCGACGAAGGCGACGTGGCGCCAGGTGCTGGCACCGAGGTCGCCGGTGTTGTCGTAGGACATGCCGGTGAGCTCCAAGCCGTCCTCGGGCAGCAGGTTCCACTCCTTGCAGGCCACTTCGCAGGCCTTGCAGCCGATGCAGATGCTGGTGTCGGTGAAGAACCCGACGCGTTCGGGGTGCCCGGTGTAGCCGGCGTCGGCGGCCGGGTCGGCCAGCGGCCCGCTGAAGCTGGTGTGTTCGGCCACTGCTGGCTCCTTCATCGTCCGGTGTCGCGGGGGTCGTCGGCGTGTTCGGTTCCGGTGCGCTCGGTGATGCCGGCGCGCCTGCGGTGCTCGGCGACGAGTGCGGCGAGCGCGGGGCCCCGCGGGCGGCGGCCGGGCCGGATGTCGCAGGTCCCGGCCTTGGTCTCCATGATGTGCACGTTCGGGTCCAGGGACACGCCGATCAGTTCGTTGGCGGCGTCGCCGGTGCTCAGCCCGTTCGGCCCCCAGTGCCAGGGCAGCCCGATCTGGTGCAGGGTGCGGTCGCCGAGCCGCAGCGGCCGGAGGCGGCGGGTGATCAGCACGCGGGCTTCGATGGCGCTGCGGGCGGTGATGATGGTGGCCCAGCCGAGGTGGTGCAGGCCGCGTTCGGCGGCCAGTTCCGGGGAGATCTCGGCGAACATGGCGGGGGCGAGTTCGGACAGGTGGTGCAGCCAGCGGCTCATGCCGCCCGCGGTGTGGTGCTCGGTGAGGCGGAACGTGGTGAACGCGTACGGGTAGACCTCGGCGCCGGGTTCGTGCCCGCTGGGCTGGTAGCGGTTCTCGGGGCGGGAGAGGGTCTGGCGGGCGGGGTTGCGCTGCTGGTGGTCGTGCAGCGGGTTCGCCAGCGGTGATTCCTGCGGTTCGTAGTGCGCGGGCAGCGGCCCGTCGACGAGCCCGGCGGGCACGTAGAGCCAGCCGCGGCCGTCGCTCTGCATGATGAACGGGTCGGTGCCTGCGAGTCCGGCGGGCCCGGTGGCGCCCTCGGGCGGCCGGTAGCCGGGGTGCTTGCCGATGTCGAAGTCGGGGACGTCGTGGCCTTGCCAGCGCCCGGCGCCCTCGTCCCACCACACGTAGGCCTTGCGGTCGCTCCACGGTTCGCCCTGCGGGTCGGCGGAGGCTCGGTTGTAGAGGGTGCGGCGGTTCGCCGGCCACGCCCAGCCCCAGTCGGGGGCGACCCAGGACTGCTCGTGGCCGGGTGTGCGGCGGGCGGCCTGGTTTGTGTCGTCGGCGTGCACGCCGCTGTAGATCCAGCAGCCGCAGGAGGTGCTGCCGTCGGCGCGCAGTTCGGTGTAGCCGGACAGGGTGGTCCCGTCGGGTCCGGTGCCGCTGATCTCGCGGAGCACGGCCTCGGCGCTGGGTTCGGCGATGTCGCCTTCGGTCGGGTAGTCCCAGGTGAGGTCGAGCAGGGCGCGGTCGTTCGCCTGCTGCTCGGGGGTGCGCCGGTGGCGGCGGTCGGTGAGCTTGTCCCGGAGCCTGCGGCCGAGGTGGTAGTAGAACCACAGGTCGCTGCGCCGGTCGCCGCGGGGTTCGACGGCCTTGTGGTGCCACTGCAGCAGCCGGTGGGTGTTGGTGAACGAGCCGTCCTTCTCGGTGTGGGCGGCGGCGGGCAGGAAGAACACCTCGGTGCCGATGTCCGATGTGGACAGTTCGCCGTTCTGCACTTCGGGCCCGTCGAGCCAGAACGTGGCGGTCTCGATCATGTTGAGGTCGCGGACGACGAGCCAGTCCAGGTTGGCCAGCCCGAGGCGCTGCTGCCGGGAGTTCGCGGTGCCCACGGCCGGGTTCTCCCCGATCACGAAGTAGCCGTGGACGGTGCCGTCGATCTGGTCGGCGACGGTCTGGAAGGTGCCGTGGTCGCCGGTCAGGCGCGGCACGTTGCCGAAGGCGTAGTCGTTCTCGGCGGTCGCCGCCTCCCCCCACCACGCCTTGAGCAGGCTCACCACGTAGGAGCGCATGTTCGCCCAGTACCCGCGGGCGTGCTCGTCGTCGGCGACGAACGCGTCGAGGTCGTGGTCGGTCCGGGCCTGCGGCATCGGGATGTAGCCGGGCAGCAGGTTGAACAGCGTGGGGATGTCGGTGGAGCCCTGGATGCTGGCGTGCCCGCGCAGCGCGAGGATGCCCGCGCCGGGGCGGCCGATGTTGCCCAGCAGCAGCTGCAGGATGGAGGCGGCGCGGATGTACTGCACGCCGACGGTGTGGTGGGTCCAGCCGACGGCGTAGGCGATGGTGGTGGTGCGCTCGCGCCCCGAGTTGGCGATCAGCGCGTCGGCGACGCGCAGGAACTCGGCGCGCGGCACGCCGCAGGTCTGCTCCACCGCTTCCGGGGTGTAGCGGGCGAAGTGCCGCCTGAGCAGCTGGAACACGCAGCGCGGGTGTTGCAGCGTCGGGTCGGTCTCGGGGGTGCCGTGGTAGACGGGCCCGCCGGAGCCTGCCCGTTCGGGGCGGCTGCCTGCGCGTTCCCGGCCGTGCGGGCTGGCGGGCCGGTCGGCGCGCAGCGGTTCCTCCCAGGACACCGCGGAGAGCGCGTCGGCGCCTTCGTACTGCCAGCTGCTCGGGTCGTAGGCGCCTTCGGCGGGGTCGAATCCGGAGAACACGCCGTCGAGGTCCTCGGTGTCGGTGAACTCCTCCCCGATGATCATGGCGGCGTTGGTGTAGTGCACCACGTAGTCGTGGAAGTGCGCGTCGCGTTCGAGCACCTGGTGGATCAGCCCGCCGAGGAACGCGATGTCGCTGCCCGCGCGCAGCGGCACGTGCTGGTCGGCGACCGCGGAGGTGCGGGTGAAGCGCGGGTCGACGTGGATGACGGTGGCGCCGCGCGCCTTCGCCTCCATCACCCACTGGAAGCCGACCGGGTGGGCTTCGGCCATGTTGGAGCCCTGGATGAGGATGCAGTCGGCGTTGGCCAGGTCCTGCAGGAAGGTCGTGGCCCCTCCGCGCCCGAACGAGGTCCCCAGACCGGGAACCGTGGAGGAGTGTCAAATGCGGGCCTGGTTCTCCACCTGGATGGCGCCCAGGGCGGTGTAGAGCTTCTTCATGAGGTAGTTCTCCTCGTTGTCGAGGGTCGCTCCTCCGAGGCTCGCGATGCCCAGGGTGCGCCGCAGCGGCCTGCCTTCCTCGTCGGCCTGCTGCCAGGTGGCGTCCCGCGTGGCCAGCACGCGGTCGGCGATCATGTCGAGTGCGGTGTCGAGGTCGAGGTCCTCCCACTCGGTGCCGTGCGGGCGCCGGTAGCGGACCCGGTCCTGGCGGGTGGGGGCGGTGACGAGTTCGCGGCTGGCGGAGCCCTTGGGGCAGAGCCTGCCGCGGCTGATCGGCGAGTCCGGGTCGCCTTCGATCTGGGTGATCTCGCCGTCGCGCACGAACACCTGCTGCCCGCAGCCGACGGCGCAGTACGGGCACACCGAGCGCACGACGCGGTCGGCGTCCTCGGTGCGGGCGCGGAGGGCGTCGGTGCGGCGGCTGCGGGCGGCGGTGCCGCGCCCGAGCGGGTCGGGTCCGGTGAGCTGGCGGACCAGCGGCCAGTTCAGCCACTGCGGCATCCGGCGGCCTCCTTCCCGCGAACGACGACGGCGGGTGTCCGATTTCCATCGGACACCCGCCGCGGCACCGGGGCAAGCCGGTGGTGGTCCCGGGTCAGCCGCTGATGTTCTCGGCGGGCCGGTCGTCGTCGCGTTCGGCGGCGGTGCCGGTGGCCGGGGCCGGATCGGTCTCGGCACCGATCTCCTCAGTGCCGGTCGCGCCCGCGGCCTGGGGTGCCGGGGTGCCGGCCTGGGTGGCGGTGCGCGGCATCCAGATCCAGGCGATGAGCGCGGCGAGCAGGATCAGCGCGGCACCGGCGAGGTTGGCGAAGCGCATCCCGCCCATCCAGGCGACCACGACCTGCTGGGCCAGGGCTTGGCCCTGCTCCCCGAGGGAGGCGGCGACCTGCAGGCCGCCGGGCAGCGATTCCTTCGCGACGTCCTGCGCCTGCGCGGGCAGTCCCGCCAGGGCCGGGCCGAGCTGGGTGGAGTAGGCGCTGCCGAGCACGCTGCCCAGCACCGCGACGCCCAGCGAGGCGCCGACCTCGCGGGTGACGTCGTTGGTGGCCGAGCCCATGCCGGCGCGGGCGCGCGGCACGTTCGCCATCAGCTGGTCGGTGGCCGGGGCCATCGCCAGCGACATGCCGCCGGAGGTCAGCGCCAGCGGCAGCAGCAGGTGCAGGTAGCCGGAGTCGGCGGTCAGGGTGCTCAGCCCGGCCATGCCGCACGCGGCCAGCACCAGGCCGGCGGCGATGGTGGTGCGCGGCCCGAACCGGCCGACGATGCGCCCGACCTGCGGGGCGACCAGCACCATCATCACCGACATCGGGAGCATGGCCACCGAGGAGCCCAGCGGCGAGTACCCGAACACCAGGATCAGCGTCTGGCTCAGCGAGAAGAACACGCCGATCATCGCGAAGAACACCAGCGTCAGCGCGACCGCGGAGGCGGAGAACCCGGCGTTGCGGAACAGGTCCATGTCCAGCATCGGGTCCTTGACCCGCCGTTCCCAGGCGACGAACGCGCCGACGAGCAGCAGCCCGACCACGACCATGATCAGCGTGCGGGGCGCGGTCCAGCCGACGTGCTGGGCGTCGATGAGGCCGTAGACGACGACGGTGATGCCGACGGTGGACAGGATCGCGCCGCCGATGTCGATGCCGCCGTGGCCGCCTTCGACGGGTGCGTGACTGCCCGCGTTCTTCGGCACGTAGCGGATGCTGGCGAGGACGGCCACGACCACGACGGGCACGTTGATGGCGAACACCGCGTGCCAGGTGCTGACCTCCAGCAGCAGCCCGGCGATGACCGGGCCCAGCGCGGTGCCCGCGCCGGAGACCGCGGCCCACACCCCGACCGCCTTGGTGCGCTCGGAGCTGGGGAACACGCTGGTGAGGATGGACAGCGTCACCGGCATGATCATCGATCCGCCGAGGCCGAGCAGTCCGCGCGCGACGATGAGTTCGGCGCTGGAGCCGACGAAGAAGCACACGTACAGCGACACCGCGCCGAACAGCACCAGCCCGGCCTGCAGCATCAGCTTGCGCCCGTAGCGGTCGGCGACGGTGGAGGTGGTGAACAGCAGCCCGGCGAACACCAGCGCGTAGGCGTTGCTGAACCACTGCTGGTCCGACAGGGAGGAGCCGAGGTCCTGGGACAGGAACGGCAGGGCGACGCCGAGCGAGGTGTTCGCCAGCATCGTCGCCGACAGCGCCAGGCACAGGACCAGCAGCGTGGTCCAGCGGCGGCGATAGACCCCCAGGTCGATGCCGTCGGCGACGGCGCGGCGCTCGCCTTCGGTGTTCGGGCCTTCGGTGGCGTGCGCACCGCCCGAAGCCGACTCGGGGTGGGTACCGGACACGAGGTCTCCTC
Source organism: Saccharopolyspora sp. NPDC047091 (assembly GCF_040643635.1). NCBI lineage: Bacteria > Bacillati > Actinomycetota > Actinomycetes > Pseudonocardiales > Pseudonocardiaceae > Saccharopolyspora > Saccharopolyspora sp. NPDC047091. The sequence goes on along the minus strand of NZ_JBEYUS010000061.1, from coordinate 31,405 downwards.
ATTTCGCGTGCGACAGGATGCCCACCCACGTTATGTCATGACTGCCATTTGTCACTCATGACATCAGTCACCGTTGACGGAACGTGCACAGCGGGTGAACCTGGGTCGCATGACCGCCGCACCCGTCGAATCCGCCGAGCCCGTCGACCGCAGGCGGCGCCGCACCGCCCGCACCCGGGCGGGCATCGAGGAGGCGGCGCTGCGGTTGTTCACCGAGCAGGGCTTCGACAACACCACCGTCGAGCAGATCGCCGAGGCCGCCGACATCGCGCCGCGCACGTTCTTCCGCCACTTCCCCAGCAAGGACGCGGTGCTGTTCGGAGATTCGCTGCGCGAGCAGGAGCGGATGCGCGAGGTGCTGGCCGCCCGTCCCGCGGGCGAGCACCCGCTGCGCAAGCTGGCCGCGGCCATGTTCGACACGGCCACCCGGGTGCAGGCCGACCGCCCCCAGCACCTGATGCGGGCGCAGCTGCTGGAGTCGCTGGAGGCCGGGGGCGACTACGAGTCGCACCTGATGCACCGGCGCTGGGTGCACGAGGTGGCTAGCAGCCTCGCCGAGCACTGCGGTGGCGGCGAACCCGATCCGCGGCTGTACACGTGGTCGATGCTGCTGATGACGTGCTTCGGTTCGGCGATGCGGGAGTGGCTGGTGCGCACCGACGGCGCGACGTTGCCCGACATCCTCGCCGCGCTGCTCGCCGACACGACCGCGGGCCTGCGCGAGGTCACCGACGACCCGATCGGCCGCCCCCTGCGGTGACGCGCGGGCGTCAGGGGTGCAGGCCGAGGCCCTTGCACACCTTGTCGACCTGGTTGCGTCCGTCGTGCAGCGCGATGCCGACCAGGTCGAGGCCGGCGGTGGGCACGGCCCGCACCACGGCCCGGTTGGCGTCGTCGTCGCCGGTGGTGAACATCTGCGCGGTGTAGATCGCCGGGCGCATCCCCCGGTCCAGCGCCTTGCGGTGCACCTGCCGCAGCCGTTCGGCGTCGGCGGTGTAGACGAGGACGGGCCTGCCCAGCAGCGGCAGGTAGCCGACGTCGTCGGCGTCGGCGTAGGGCTCGCCCACGAGCTCGGGGTGGGCGGCGGTGATGCCGCTGCTGAGGAACGCGGTCACGTTGAGCCGTTGCCAACCGGCGAGGTCGTCCCGGACCACGACGGCGATCTTCGTCTGAGCCATGGCGGCATCCTGCGGCGGTGCACCGCGGGCGGTCTTGAACGCTGGTGCGCGGGCCCGCAGCGGGGCGCGCGGACAATGGCGGGGTGCGAGACGAATGGATCCGGTACCGGCGCTGCCCGGAGATGTCGCTGGAGGCGATGCACGCGTTCTTCCGCGACCACACCTACGAGCGCCACAGCCACGACGCCTACTCGTTCGGGGTGACCGAGACCGGCGCGCAGACGTTCCGCTGCCGGGGCGCGTCGCGGGTCAGCGCGGCGGGGATGGTGATGGCGTTCAACCCGGAGGAGACCCACGACGGGCACTCGGCGATCGCGGAGGGCTTCACCTACCGCATCGTGCACCTGGGCCCGCGGGTCGTCGCGGAGGTCCTGGCGGACGCGGCGGGCGAGCCCGGCGGGCAGCGGGCGCTGCCGCTGTTCGCGGAGCCGGTGCTGCACGATCCGGTGCTGGCGCGGGCGGTGCGCGAGCTGAACCGGGCGCTGCTGGAGCAGGACAGCGCGCTGCTGCGGGACGAGGCGCTGCGCCGCACGGTGTACGCGATGGTGCGGCGCGGTTCGGTGCGGGCACCGCTGATCGAGTGGGAACCGGCGGTGCGCCCGATTCCGGCCGGGGTGCGGGCGGTGCGCGAGCACCTGCACGCCCACGCGGCCGAGGAGGTCTCGGCGCGGCACCTCGCCGAGATCGCCGGGTGCAGCCGGTTCGCGCTGCACCGGGCGTTCACCGCGGCGCACGGGCTGGCGCCCGGCGCCTACCAGCGGCAGCTGCGGCTGCGGGAGGCCCGCCACGCGCTCGGTGCGGGGGCGAGCGCGGCGGAGGCCGCCGCACGGGCCGGGTTCGCCGACCAGGCGCACCTGACCCGCTGGTTCCGCCGCTGCTACGGCATCACCCCCGGCACCTTCCGCGCCGGGTCGTGACCGGCCGTCCCTTCTGCTTCGCAAGCGTTCGGGCGGCGGAACCTCGGCGGTTTCGTCGCCGCCCCGCGGGCTGGTTCCGCAGACCTCGCCGCGGAACGGGTGTACGGCGGCGTGGGGTCAGCGGACGGTGATGTGGTGTTCGCCGCGCGGGACGAGTTCGCCGATGACGGGTGCGCCGGGGATCTCCCCGGCCACCAGCAGCCCGCCGGAGGTCTGGGCGTCGGCCAGCAGCAGCGCCTCCCCCTCGCTGACCGCGGCGAGGCAGCAGTGCGGGCGCACCCAGTCGAGGTTGCGGTGGGTGCCGCCGCTGACGTGTCCGTCGCGCAGCGCGTCCCGCGCCCCGTCCAGGTAGGGGACGGCGGCGGCGTCGAGGACGGCGGAGACCCCGCTGGCGCGCACCAGCTTCAGCAGGTGCCCGAGCAGCCCGAAGCCGGTGACGTCGGTGGCGCAGCGCACCCCGGCGGCGAGCGCGGCGGCCGAGGCGTCGGCGTTGAGCTCGGTCATGGCGGCCACGGCCTGCTCGAACACCTCGCCGGTGGCCTTGTGCCGGGTGTTGAGCACGCCGATGCCGAGGGGTTTGGTCAGCGACAGCGGCACTCCGGCCCGTCCGGCGTCGTTGCGCAGCAGCGCCCCGGGGTCGGCGGTGCCGGTGGCGGCCATGCCGTACTTCGGTTCGGGGTCGTCGACGCTGTGCCCACCGGCGACGGGGCACCCGGCGGCGCGGCCGACGTCGAGGCCGCCGCGCAGCACTTCGCGGGCCAGTTCGAGCGGGAGCCGCTCGCGGGGCCAGCACAGCAGGTTGATCGCCAGCACCGGGCGGGCGCCCATCGCGTAGAGGTCGGACAGGGCGTTGGTGGCCGCGATGCGCCCCCAGTCGTAGGCGTCGTCGACGACGGGGGTGAAGAAGTCGGCGGTGCTCACCACCGCCTGCCCGGCCGGGTCGACGCGGACCGCGGCGGCGTCGTCGCCGTCGTCGAGGCCGACCAGCAGCGCCGGGTCGGGCACGCCGCGCAGGTCGGCGACGACCTCCTCCAGCTCACCCGGCGGGATCTTGCAGGCGCAGCCGCCGCCGTGGGCGTACTGGGTGAGCCGGTACCGGGTGGGCGCGTCGAGTTCCGTCACCTCGCGGACCGTATCCGCGCCCCCGCCCCCGCGCCGGTTCTCCCGGGGTGCACGACCCGTTCGACCGGTGTTCCGGGGTGAACGGGCCTCGTCTCAGCGGGCGCGGATCGGGAGCCGGAGGTAGGAGGCGCCGGGCCCGGTGCGGATGACGTGGGTGCCCTTGTTGCGGGGCGCGTGGTCGCGGATGCCGGGCATGCTCGGGCCGAGCAGGTCGCGGGAGCTGATGACCAGCCGCAGCTGTTCGCCGGGGTGGCAGACCAGCCCGATCGGCATCAGGTCGACGTCCACGTCGACGACCTGCCCGGGTCGCAGCGGTTCGACCCGGTCGAAGCCGTGCACCGGCACGTCGGCGGTGCTCGCGGTCGCGTCGAGGTGCCGGGCGGAGACGCGCAGCCTGCCGTGGGGGCCCGCGTAGCGCAGCGCCGACCCGCCCCGTTCGGTGAGGTCCTGCAGCAGCGCGCCTCGGCCGGGCACGGTGAACCGCCGCAGCGGGGTGCCGCCGGTGTCGAGCTGCTGCAGCAGCACGAACAGGTCCATGTCGTCGGCCCCGCGCGCTTCGACCCGCAGGTGCGCCTTCGGGTAGCCGATCAGTTCGGTGCGCTGCGGGAACCGGAGGGTGAACGACACCAGCGCCGGGTCGGTGCCGGTGTCGTAGGAGACCTCCCCCGCCGCGGCGGGCGGCGTCGGGCGCAGGGTGCGGGTGGCGGCGTCGAGGTGGTGGTCGACGGCGGTGACCTCGGCGGGCGGGAACCGGTCGGCGGGCAGCCCGGCGCGATCGCCGCCTTCGAGGTCGAGCAGGCGCAGGTCCGCGATGTTGTCCGGGTGGTAGTAGTCGGTCCACTCCTGGGCGGGGTGGGTGCGCAGCCACTTCTGCGCGGAGGACAGGCCGCGCCACGCGCGGAAGGTGCCCGGGGTGTGCAGCGCGTCGCCGTAGCCGGCGACCACGTAGGCGGGGGTGGTGATCCGGGCGAGGTCGGCGGTCTTGTCCCGCCACAGCGCGTCGATCAGCGGGTGCGCCTCGACTTCGGCGAGCAGGTCCTCGCGCCGGTTGCGCCCGCAGCTGCCGTGCTGCAGGTGTTCGGCGACGCCGGTGTCGGGCATGCCGCCGCGCAGCACCAGGTCCCGGTGGACGTCGCTGAATCCCGAGCACGGGTTGATCGCGGCCAGGTGCGGTGGGCGTTCGGCGGCGGTGAACCACTGGGCGACCGCCGCGCAGGAGGTGCCGGTCATGCCGACCTTCCCGGTGCACCAGTCCTGCTCGGCGAGCCATTCGACCAGGTCGTGGCAGTCCTGGCCTTCCTGGCTGCCGAACAGGGCGCTGTCGCCCTCGGATTCGGCGATGCCGCGCGGATCGGGGTGGCACACGGCGTAGCCGTGCGCGCACCAGTAGGCGGGGTCGGGTCCTTCGAACGTCTGCAGCCCGGACAGGCCCCCGTGGTCGATGCCGAGCAGGTCGAACAGGGCGGTGGCGGCCGGGGAGCTGCCGTGGCTCTTGCCGTGGTGGCTCCAGGCGACCAGCACCGGCACCGGGTCGTCGCCGGGTGGGCGCAGCACGTCGACGCGCAGGGTGGTGCCGTCGCGCACCGGGACGGGCACGTCCTTGTCGAGGACGATGTCGGCGGGCAGCGCCCGGAACCGGGGGGCGAGCCGCGTCCCGGCGGGCAGGGTGCGGGTGCCGGGGTCGAACTCGCTGCGCACGCCGTGCTCGGGGCCGGGTTCGTGGTGCGAGGGTTCGAACAGGGTGTCCGGTCGCATGGGGGTTCCTCTCGCCGGGTGCGGGTTCCAGTGCACCTGCGCGCACCGGAACCCGCGCGGCGCGGTCAGAACCGGACGACGGTGGACAGGTCGGGGACGGTGCCGGTGAGCTCGTGGCGTCCGATGTAGACGTTCTTGGCGTCGACGGGGTCGTGGGAGGCGAAGGTGCGGGCGTTGCGCCAGAACCGGTCGTAGCCGTGGGTGTTGGAGGTGCTGCGGGCGCCGGTGATCTCGTGGATCTCGGCGGCGGCGTCGAGGGAGGATTCGACGGCGGTGACCTTGGCGCGGAAGCAGTCCACGGCGATCTCGTCGGGGTCGTCGGCGCCGGTTTCGAGCCGGTCGGCGGCGGTGTGCAGCAGGGCGCGGGAGGCGGCGAGCCTGCTGGAGGTGGCGCCGATGCGGCGCAGCACCAGCGGGTCGTCGGCGGGCCCGTCGAAGCGGGGCAGCGAGGCGCGGGTCATGGTGCGGGCGTGCCCGAGCAGCGCGTCGAGGGCGCCTTCGCCGATGCCCTGCAGCAGTGCGGCGTGCAGCAGCATGACTCCGCCGAGGAACGTCGGGGACGGTTCGGTGGCCGCGGGCCGGTGGCGCCCGTCGGGGGCGACGACGTCCCGGTAGGTGAGGGTGCGGCTGCGGGTGCCGCGCTGGCCCATGTTGTCCCAGTCGTCGCGGGTCTCGATCCGCGGGTCGTCGAGGTCGACGAGCGCTTGGTGCGGGGCGCCGTCGAGCAGGCAGCGCACCACCGCGACACCCCCGCCGCCGCTGTTGGAGTTGAAGGTCTTGGTGCCGGTGACCGCGATTCCGCCGTCGACGCGGCGGGCGGTGACCTTGCCGGTGGTGCCGGTTTCGGCGACGGAGGAGACGAACCGCAGTCCGTCGTGCAGCACCCGCCCGGCCAGCTCGGCGCGGGTGTCGGCGGGCAGGCCGTTGCCGGGGCCGAACAGCTCGCGGGAGACCAGGGCGGTGGTCAGCCAGTTCTGCCCGGTGGGCCCGTCGCCCGCGCTGATCTCGCGGACGGCGCGGATGAGGGTGCCCCAGCCGCCGCGTTCGGTGCCGTCCCAGAGGCCGCCGTGCTCGGCGGGCAGCACGAGCCGGGCGGCGCCGAGGTCGGCGAGCAGCGCGAGGTTGCCCGCGGGGTCGGCGTGGTCGCGGTCGGCGGTGAAGCCGCCTGCGGCGAGCCGGGGGCGCTGCTGCCGGATGGCGTGCAGCAGCGCGGTGCCCTCGTCCTGGGATGTCGGCATGACGGCCCTCCAAATGCGAACGCGAATTCTCGTTCTCGAATATAACGGGGTGCGGGCCCCGCTCGTCAAGCACGAACCCGCCGATCAGCGCCGATACGATGCGGCCATGACCGACGAGCCGGACCCCCGGGCGCACTACCGGCAACCCCTCCAGGCCCGCAGCGCCGCCACCCTGGCGCGCGTGCTGGAAGCCGCCGAGGAACTCGCCTTCGACATCGGCCTCGAACAGCTCACGGTCAGCGGCGTCGCCGAGCGCGCCGGAGTCTCCGTCGGCTCCATCTACCGCCGCTTCGACGGCAAGGACCAGCTGCTGGCCGCCCTCACCGACCGGATGCTGCACCAGCGCGAAGCCGACCTCGCCGAAGCGCTGCGCACCGCCGAACCGACCCTGCCGGGCGTGCTGCACGCCTACACCGAGGCGCTGCTGCGCTCGTTCACCTCGACCCGCTCGCTGTTCCCCTACCTGCTGCGCACCGGCGAGATCGACGTCCTCGACCGGGGTGCCCGCACCATCACCGAGGTGCACCGGCTGCTGCTGGACGCCGCCGCCCCGCACACCGCCGAGATCCGCCGCGACGACCCGCGCGCCGCCCTCGACGCCGTGGCACGCGCACTGCTGGGCGCCTGCTTCCACAACTCGGTGCGCCCCGACCGGCCCGCCGACGAGCAGGCCCTGCACCGCTACGCCGACGAGCTCGCCGAGATGGGCCTCGCCTACCTGTCCACCCCGGACCGCCGCCGTCCCGCGCGCGACCCGGACCCGGCGTAGGTTCGGGCGCGCGGCAGAGGAGGCGTCAGGGCGCCTGGTGGCCCCCGCGGTCTTCAACACCGACGTGGCCGAGCACCTCGGTCAGGCGGGTTCGATTCCCGTCCGCCTCCGCCGCACCAGGCCCGCGCCGGCCCGGCACCGACCGGGCGCGGCCACGGCGGCGACTAGGATCCCCGTCGTGGCGATCGAGCGTCCCGGCCCTCTGCGGTGGCTGTACTACCAGTACGGCGGCACGCTGCCCGCCGCCTACCGGGAGTGGGTGCTGCGGGACGCGACCTGCTCGACGTGGGTGCTGCGGGTGTGCGTGCGCGGCCTGCTGCACGTGCTGCCGCTGATCGCGCTGGTCTTCGCGGTGCTGTGGTGGGCCGGTGGTTCCTGGCCGATCGCGCTGGGCTCGGTGCTGCTCGGGGTGCTGGTGGTGCTGCGGATCGTGCTGACCAGTTCGGTGGAGAGCGTCGACGCGCGACTGGCCCGGCACGGCTTCCCGCCCGGCCACGGCTCCGCCGTCCGCTCCCGCATGGACGCCGAAGCCGCAGCCCGCTACCGAGCCACCTGGCGCGGCGAACAACCCTGACACTTCCCGCGATCCAGCGGTTCTCCCGTCAGCGGCGCAGCCGCTGAGCCGTCGACCACCCGAGCACCCGGCACCGCAGCGGGTTCTCAGCGGTGTTCTCACGAGGACGACGTTGTCGCTTGTGGCGGAGCCACCGGTGAAAACGATCCCGCAGCGACGAGGACGCTGAGGTTCCGCCCCCACGCGACAGAAGTCGAGCGCCCCCGAAGCGCTGCTCCTAGGCTGCGGCTCATGGACTTGCGGCGCCGGATCCCCGCCACGGACCAGGTCCTCGACGACCCGCTGCTGAGCAGCGCCGCCGACCGGCTCGGCCGCGACGTGGTGCGCCAAGCGGTCCGCGACGCCCAGCAGCAGGCCCGCCTCGGGCACCTGCCACCCGAGCGGGTCACCGCCGCCGCCCTCGCCGCGCTGCCCGACACCGCCTGCCGGATGCGGCGGGTCCTCAACGCCAGCGGGGTGCTGCTGCACACCAACCTCGGCCGCGCCCCGCTCTCCGACGCCGCGCTCGAGGCCGTCCGCGCCGCCGCGGGCACCACCGACGTCGAACTCGACCTCGCGACCGGCGCCCGCGGACCCCGCGGCCGCAGCACCCGCGACGCACTGCTGGCCGCGGTGCCCGCCGCCGAGGACGCGCACGTGGTCAACAACGGGGCCGCCGCCCTCGCCCTGGCGGCCACCGCGCTCGCCGCCGGCCGCGAGATCGTGCTCGCCCGCGGGGAGCTCGTCGAGATCGGCGACGGATTCCGCATCCCCGATCTGCTCACCGCCACCGGCGCGCGGCTGCGGGAAGTCGGCACCACCAACCGCGTCCACCTCGACGACTACCGGGACGCGATCGGCCCCGACACCGGTTTCGTGCTCAAAGTGCACCCGTCGAACTTCCGCATCACCGGCTTCACCTCCCAGGTCCCCGTCGCCGACCTGCGCGCGCTGCCGGTGCCGGTGGTCACCGACATCGGATCCGGGCTGCTGCACCCCCACCCCCGGCTGCCCGCCGAACCGGACGCGCAACGCACCCTCGCCGCCGGGGCCGACCTGGTCACCGCCAGCGGCGACAAACTCCTCGGCGGCCCCCAAGCCGGACTGCTGCTGGGCACCACCGACCTGATCACCCGGCTGCGGCGGCACCCGCTGGCCCGCGCGCTGCGCGTCGACAAGCTCACCCTCGCCGCCCTCGAAGCCACCGTCCGCGGACCCGCCACCCCCACCGCCCGCGCCCTCGACCGCACCCAGGACGACCTGCTCGCCCGCGCCCACCGCATCGCCGCCGCCCTGCGCGCGCACGGCATCGACGCGGACACCTGCCGCAGCACCGGCACCGTCGGCGGCGGCGGCGCACCCGGCGTCGACCTGCCCAGCGCCGCGATCACCCTGCCCGCCCGGTGCGCCACCGCCCTGCGCACCGCCCCCACCCCGGTGCTCGCCCGCGTCGAACAGGACCGCTGCCTGCTCGACCTGCTCGCCATCGCCCCTGCCGACGACGACCTGCTCGTCGAGACCACCACGGCGGCCACCCGATGCACGTGATCGCGACCGCCGGGCACGTCGACCACGGCAAGACCACGCTGCTGCGGCTGCTCACCGGCATGGAACCCGACCGGCTGGTGCAGGAACGCGACCGCGGCATGACCATCGACCTCGGCTTCGCCTGGACCACCCTCGGCGCACGCACCCTCGCGTTCGTCGACGTCCCCGGCCACGAACGGTTCGTGCCCACCATGCTCGCCGGCGCCGGACCCGCACCCGCGGTGCTGTTCGTCGTCGCCGCCGACGAAGGCTGGCGACCGCAATCCGGCGAACACCTCGCCGCGCTGCACGCCCTCGGCGTCCGCCACGCCCTGCTGGCCATCACCCGCACCGACCTCGCCGACCCCACCACCGCCGAAACCCAGGCGCGCGAACACCTCGCCGACACCGCGCTCGGCACCCCACCCGCCGTGCACGTCAGCAGCCGCACCGGCACCGGCCTGCCCGACCTGCGCACCGCGCTGGCCGCGCTCACCGACTCGCTGCCCACCCCCGACACCACCGCCCCGGTGCGGCTGTGGATCGACCGGGCCTTCACCCTCCGCGGCGCAGGCACCATCGTCACCGGCACCCTCACCGCAGGCACCCTGCGCACCGGCGACCGGCTGCTGCTGCACCCCGGCGGACGCGACGTCGCGGTGCGCGGACTGCACGCCCTCGGCGAACCCCGCGGCCGGATCACCGCCACCGCCCGCGTCGCCGTGAACCTGCGCGGCATCCCCCTCGACCAGGTGCGCCGCGGGCACGCCCTGCTCACCCCGCACAGCGGACTCGGCAGCGACCTGCTCGACGTGCGCCTGCCGGACACCGACCCCGTCGACCTGCCCCGGCACCTCGTGCTGCACCTCGGCTCCGCCGCCGTACCCGCCCGCATCCGCCCGCTCGGCCCCCGCACCGCCCGCCTCGCCCTCCGCGCACCGCTACCGGTGCGCATCGGCGACCGGATCCTGCTGCGCGACCCCGGAGGCCACCACATCCACGGCGCCGACCTGCTCGACGTGCGACCCCCACCGCTGCGCCGCCGCGGCGCGGCCCGCGACCGCGCCCGCGAACTCGACACCCTGCCCACCACCCCCGACGGCACCGGCGAACTGCGGCGCCGCAAGCTGGTCCGCCGCGACGAACTGCGCGCCATGGGCGCCGAACCACCCGCCGACGCACCCACCGCCCACGGCTGGCTGCTCGACCCCGCCCACCGCGACACCCTCGCCGAACACCTCGTGCACCTGCTGCACGACCACCGCGACCAGCACCCCCTCGACGCGGGCCTCAGCCTCGAAGCCGCCCGCCGCGCCCTGCACCTGCCCGACCCCGCCCTGCTCGAACCGGTCCTGCACACCCCCGCCGCCCGCGACGTGCACCGCGGCGACGGCAGGCTGCACCTGGGCACCGCACCGTGGCCCCCCGAGATCGCCGCCGCGCTGCGCGCCCTGCGCACCGCGCTGCACGCCGACCCGTTCACCGCGCCCACCGCCGCCGAACTCCACGACCTCGGCCTCGGACCGGCCGCCCTGGCCGCCGCCGCCCGCGCAGGCGAACTGCTGCGCCTGGCCCCCGGCGTGGTGCTCTCCGCAGGCGCCGACCACCGCGCCCTCGACGTCCTCGCCACCCTCCCCCAACCGTTCACCCCCGCCGAGGCGCGCCGCGCCCTGCGCACCACCCGCCGCGTCGCCCTGCCCCTGCTGGAACTGCTCGCCCGCGACCGCCGCACCGAACGCCTCCCCGACGGCACCCACCGGCTGCGCTGACCCCGCGGCTCCGTGCGATCAGCCCGACCGCGGCGCATCGTGGGAGACGTGGCGGGCCGGGTCGCCCGGCAGCGAGGGAGGCACGTCATGGCGCGCAAGATCTGGACCGGTTCGATCAACTTCGGCCTGGTGACCATCCCGGTCGGCCTCTACGCCGCCACCGAGGACCACAGCCCCTCCTTCCACCAGTACCAACGCGGCACCACCGACCGCGTCCGCTATAAGCGCGTCAACGAACGCACCGGCGACGAGGTCGACTACGGCGAGATCGTGAAGGGCCGCGAAGTCGACGGCGCCCTGATCACCGTCGACCAGGACGAGCTCGACGAGATCGCCCCCGGCCGCTCCCGCACCATCGACATCACCTCCTTCGTCGACCTCGACGAGATCGACCCGGTGTACTTCCAGCGCACCTACTGGCTGGCCCCCAACGCCAAGGAGAACCACCGGCCCTACGACCTGCTGCGCCGCGCCATGGAGCAGACCAACCAGGTCGGCATCGCCACCTTCGTGCTGCGCGGCAAGGAGTACCTCACCGCCGTGCGCGCCGACGACACCGCACTCGCCCTCAACACGCTGTTCTTCGCCGACGAGATCCGCGACCCCGGCGAGATCATCGACGACACCGCGGGCACCGCGCCCTCCGACAAGGAGATCGAGATGGCCGAGACCGTCATCGAGTCCATGACCGGCGCATGGCACCCCGAGGACTACGAGGACACCTACACCGACCGCGTCGAACGCCTGCTCGCCGACAAGGCCCGCGGCGTCGAACCCGCCGCCGAGGCCGAGCCCGCCACCGACAGCGGCGTCATCGACCTCACCGACGCGCTGCGCCGCAGCGTCGAACAAGCCCGCGGCACCCGCGGACGCGGCGGCGCGCGCGCAGACGAGCTGGGCGACCTCACCAAGGGCGACCTCGACAAGCGCGCCAAGGAACTCGGCATCCGCGGCCGCTCCAAGATGAACCGCGCCGCACTCGAAGACGCCGTCCGCGACGCCACCCACGGCTCGCGCGCCGCGTCCTGACCGGGACCGCCACCGTGGGACGAGTGACCGTGCGGGTCCAGGACCGCGAACTCACCCTGTCCAACCTGGACAAGGTCCTCTACCCGGCCTGCGGGTTCCGCAAGGGCGACGTCATCGACTACTACCGGCGCATCTCCCCCGTGCTGCTGCCGCACCTGCGCGACCGCGCCACCACCCTCATCCGCTACCCCGACGGCGTCGACGCCGGCTCGTTCTACGAGAAGAACGTCTCCCGCCACGCCCCCGACTGGGTGCCCACCGCCCGCCTCGTGAGCGGCGCCGACGGCACCGGCCGCGCCGTCAACCACCACGTGCTCATCGACTCCCTGCCCACCCTGGTGTGGACCGCGAACCTCGCCGCACTCGAACTGCACGTGCCGCAGTGGACCGTCGGCGAGCACGACACCCGCCACACCCCCGACCTGCTCGTGTTCGACCTCGACCCCGGACCGCCCGCCACCATCGTCGAGTGCTGCCGCGCCGCCGAACTCCTGCACGAGCGGCTGCGCGCCGACGGGCTGCGCACCTACCCGAAGACCAGCGGCGCCAAGGGGATGCAGCTGTACTGCCCGGTGCGCACCGACCGCTCCGACCGCACCTCCGCCTACGCCAAGCGGCTCGCCCGGCAACTCGCCGCCGAACATCCCGACGCGCTGCTGGCGAAGATGGACCGCGCCGCCCGCACCGGCAAGGTCTTCCTCGACTGGAGCCAGAACAACCCCGCCAAGACCACCGTCGCCCCCTACTCGCTGCGCGCCCGCGACCGGCCCACCGCCTCCACCCCCCTCACCTGGGACGAGGTGCACGCCTGCCGCGAACCCGAACAGCTGCGCTTCACCGCCGACGACGTCCTCGACCGGGTCGAACGCCACGGCGACCTCCTCGCCGACCTGCACACCGACCCGCACCCGCTATGACCCCCACCGGACGCCTGTGGGATGGCGCACCCGGCGGAATCCCGCCGCGGGACGGGCGTGTTTGAGCCGAGCAGACCCGCGGGAAGACAACGAGGAGTTTCACGGCACGAGAGAGGTGACCATGACCGGCTTCTTCGGCACCGGAGGGTTCGGTTCGAGCCCGTTCGACGACTTCCTGGCCCGCTACCTCTCCGGTGGTGACGGCCCGAACCAGCCGCAACGAGTCGACCTCACCCGCCTGATGAGCAGGCACGCCCAAGACCTCGTGGCCGCCGCAGCCCGCCTCGCCGTCGAACACGGCGGCCGCGACCTCGACACCCACCACCTGCTGTGGGCCGCGACCCGCTCCGAGACCACCCGGGCCATGCTGGAGCGCGCGGGCGCCGACCCCGACTCGCTGGCGCAACGCATCGAACAGCAGCTGCCCGGCGGCGACGCCGTCGAACAACCCCCGGCGCTCACCCCCGCCGCCAAGCGCACCCTGCTCGAATCGCACCAGATCGCCCGCGCCGTCGGCGCCTCCTACATCGGCCCCGACCACCTGCTGCTGGCCCTGGCCGCCAACCCCGACTCCCAAGCCGGGAGACTGCTCGCCGCAGCCCACGTCACCCTCGAATCGCTGCAGACCGGCCCCACCGACACCGCCCAGCCCAGGCCCGACACCGCAGAGACCAGCAGCAGCACCCCCACCCTCGAACAGTTCGGCCAAGACCTCACCGCCAAGGCCCGCGACGGCGGCCTCGACCCCGTCATCGGCCGCGACGACGAGATCGAGCAGACCATCGAAGTGCTCTCCCGCCGCACCAAGAACAACCCGGTGCTCATCGGTGAAGCAGGCGTCGGCAAGACCTCCGTCGTCGAAGGACTCGCCCAGCGCGTCGTCGACGGCCAGGTCCCCGACGTGCTCAAGGACAAGCGCGTCGTCCAGCTCGACCTCGCGGGCGTCGTCGCGGGCACCCGCTACCGCGGCGACTTCGAAGAGCGCATGAACAAGCTCCTCGACGAGATCAGCAGGCACCGCGACCAGCTGATCATCTTCATCGACGAGCTGCACACCGTCGTCGGCGCGGGCGGATCCGACGGCGCCGTCGACGCCGGCAACATGCTCAAACCCAAGCTCGCCCGCGGCGAACTGCACGTCGTCGGCGCCACCACCCTCGACGAATACCGCACCAACATCGAGAAGGACGCCGCGCTGGAACGCCGCTTCCAGCCCATCACCGTCGACGAACCCAGCGTCGCCGACACCCAGCGGATCCTCTGCGGCCTCCGCGACCGCTACGAAGCCCACCACCAGGTCCGGTTCCACGACGACGCCATCCGCGCCGCCGCCGAACTCGCGGACCGCTACATCACCGACCGGTTCCTGCCCGACAAGGCCATCGACCTCATCGACCAGGCAGGCGCCCGCAAACGGCTGCGCACCGGCACCCCCGACACCGACCTGCGCGAACTCGAACAGCACTACGACGAACTGGCCCGCGACAAAGCCCAGGCCATCGCCGAGGAGGACTACGAGCGCGCCGCGAACCTGCGCGACGAACTCGGCTCGGTCCGCGACCGCATCCGCTCCCAACGCCAAGGCGAAGGCGACATCCCCGTCGTCGGCCGCGAGGAGATCGCCGACGTCGTCTCCCGCGCCACCGGCATCCCCGCCACCCAGCTCACCGAGCAGGAGAAGACCCGGCTGCTCAACCTCGAAGACCAGCTGCACAAGCGCGTCGTCGGCCAGGACGAAGCCGTGCACGCCATCGCCCGCGCCGTCCGCCGCTCCCGCACCGGCATGGGCGACCCGAACCGGCCCGTCGGCACCTTCCTGTTCCTCGGCCCCACCGGCGTCGGCAAGACCGAACTCGCCCGTGCCCTGGCCGAATCCCTCTTCGGCGACCAGGACCGCATGGTGCGCCTGGACATGAGCGAATTCCAAGAAGCCCACACCGCCAGCCGCATGGTCGGCTCCCCACCCGGCTACGTCGGCTACGGCGAAGCCGGCCAGCTCACCGAAGCGGTGCGGCGCCGCCCCTACTCGGTGATCCTGCTCGACGAGATCGAGAAGGCCCACCCCGACGTGTTCAACACCCTGCTGCAAGTCCTCGACGACGGGCGGCTCACCGACGGGCAGGGCCGCACCGTCGACTTCAGCAACACCGTGCTGATCATGACCAGCAACCTCGGGTCCGACATCATCTCGCAGCGCTCCGGAGTCCTCGGCTTCTCCAGCCGCGACCAGGAACAAGCCGACGAACCCGCCCGCGACCGGCTCATGGCCCGCCTCCGCGACGCGTTCCGCCCCGAATTCCTCAACCGCATCGACGAAGTCGTCGTGTTCCGCAGGCTCGAAACCGACCAGCTGCACCGCATCACCGAACTGCTGCTCGGCGACACCCGCGAACGCCTCGGCACCCAGGACATCGAAGTGGACTTCAGCAACGCCGCCGTCGACTGGATCACCGAACACGGCCACCAGCCCGACTACGGCGCCCGCCCGCTGCGGCGCACCATCCAGCGCGAAGTCGACGACTCCCTGTCCGAACTGCTGCTGGAAGGCAGGCTCGGCGAAGGCCAGCGCGTCGAAGTCGACACCTCCGGCGACCAGCTGACCTTCGAGATCAGGCCCGCCCTCGAAACCGGCGCCGGAACCTCCTGACCGCCACCCGAAGGCGGAGGCAACCGAAAACATCGGCACGGAGGGTGACTAATCGGCTCCGGTGAGTTACGCTGGTGATCGCCGCCGCACCTCCCCCTCGTGCGGCGAAGGACGCCCAGGGCTTGGACCCCCAGCAAGCCCTGGGCGTCACTCACACCAGCAGCGGCTCACTCCACCAGCCGCGCCGGGAAACCACCCGTGGCGATCGGACCCCACGACTCGATCGACACCCGGATCAGCGACTTGCCCTGCTCGCGCATCGCCTCCCGGTACTCGTCCCAATCCGGATGCTCCCCCGAAATGCACCGGAAGTACTCCACCAGCGGCTCCACGCTCTCCGGCGGATCCACCACCTCCGCCGACCCGTCCACCTGCACCCACGGGCCGTTGAACTCGTCCGAGAGCACGCACACCGACACCCGCCCCGACCGGCGGACGTTCACCGCCTTCGCCCGCTCCGGATACGTCGACACCACGATCCGCCCCTGCCCGTCCACCCCGCACGTCACCGGCGAGATCTGCGGACGACCCGACGCCCGCTCCGTCACCAGCAGCGCACGATGCCGCGGACGCAGGAACTCGAGCAGCTCCGGGAGCTCGACCCGATCATTGGTAGCGATGCTGGGAGCCACGGTGATCCTTCCGGCCCGACTGAACTGTCCGGGCGAAAACCTACCCCAGCACCCCGACACACACCCCGCACCACCACGAACCCCGTGACGATAATGCCGCCCACACAGGTGTTTCCACCGATCACACGCGCCATGTGAGTGACGAAAGACCCTGCGATCTGCGCGCGGCGACCCGTAGCCTCACCCACGGCGGCCCCGGCCGGGAACACCCGGCCGCAGGGTGCAGGGGGCACCACCCGCCGCCGAACCGGGGACACCAGCGGACACGGCCACCGGCCACCCGCACCGCACGCGCGCCGCACCTCCCACCGGCCCGCGGAACCGGGGGACGACCTTGCCCAGAACCGACGCGGTCGCACGCGAATTCCTGCGCTACCTCTACGCCGAAGACCACTTCCGCCCCGAGGTCGCCGCCTTCCTGCACAGCCCGCACGCCCACACCCTCACCCCACCACCCGAGCACCACGAACTCGCCGCCGCCATCGACGCCCTGCGCCACCACCAACTCGTCGCCACCGGCCACGAACACGCCGACGGACTCCCCCTCCGCGCCGGCCTCACCGGCACCGGACTCATCTGCGTCAGCGAACACGACGGCGACCTGCACACCTGGCAACGCACCGGCACCACCGTGCTCACCGCACCACCACCCGCACCCCACGTCATCCACCCGCGCCCCGCCACCGTCCCCCGCGACTCCCTCCACGGCATCGCCCGCGTCGCCCGCGTCTGCCTGCTCGCCCTCCCCACCGTCCACGCCCGCTACGGCGAAGACGAACTCGTCCACCGCACCGCCCGACAACTCTTCGACGCCACCCGCACCACCCACCCCGACCCCCGCCGCATCCGCCACCTCACCACCCGGCTGCGCACCGAACTCAGCACCGGCACCATCGCCAACACCCTCGGCGTCGTCCTCCTCGACAGCCTCGACGAAGCCGTCCGCGAAGCCCAACTCCCCTGAACCAGCACCAATCCCCCCACCCCGCCGCTACGAACCGGTCACGTGCACCCCGCCCACCCACACCGGATCACCCCGGCCGCCGCCACCTGGTGCGGCCTCGCCGCCACCGCCACCGCCCTCGGCACCGGACACCTCGTCGCCGCCCTCATCGAACCCCGCGCCTCCCCCTTCCTCGCCGTCGGCAACGCCGCCATCGACCGCACCCCCGAACCCGTCAAGCACTTCGCCATCACCACCTTCGGCCAAGCCGACAAACTCGCCCTGCTCACCGGCATGGCCCTCGTGCTCACCGCCCTCGCCGCCACCGCAGGACTCCTCTCCCGCCGCACCCCCCTCCCCGGCACCGCCCTCATCACCGCCGCCGGACTCCTCGGCACCGCCGCCGTGCTCACCCGCCCCGACACCGGCACCGCAGGAATCCTCGCCCCACTCACCGCCACCCTCGCCGGCATCGCCGCCTTCCGCGCCCTGCACCGCACCGCACCCACCACCACGACCCCACCACCGCCACCCACCCACGACCCGCACGACACCCTCGAAGAACCACTCGACCCCGCACTCCTGCCCGGCACCACCCACCCCGACCGGCGCCGCTTCCTCGCCACCTCCGCCGCCATCACCGCCACCGCAGGACTCACCGCCACCACCGGCGCACTCCTCTCCGGCGGCCGCGACACCGAAACCGCCCGCCGCACCATCGCCCGCACCCTCCCACCCGCCAGCACACCCACCCCCGGCACCGACTTCGCCGACGCAGGCACCCCCACCTTCATCACCCCCAACGACGACTTCTACCGAGTCGACACCGCGCTGAGCATCCCCCGCATCGACCTCACCGACTGGCGACTGCGCGTCCACGGCATGGTCGACCGCGAACTCGACCTCGACTTCACCGCACTGCGCCGCTTCCCCCAGACCACCCGCACCATCACCATGACCTGCGTCTCCAACGAAATCGGCGGCCCCTACACCTCCACCGCCGAATTCACCGGCGTCCCCATCCGCGACGTCCTCCTCGCCGCCGGAATCCGACCCGGCGCCGAGCAGGTCTTCAGCACCAGCACCGACGGCTTCACCGCCGGAACCCCCGTCGACGTGCTCCTCGAACCCGACCGCGGCGCCCTGCTCGCCTACGGCATGAACGGCGAACCCCTCCCCGCCGCCCACGGATTCCCCGTCCGCATGGTCACCCCCGGCCTCTACGGCTACGTCTCCGCCACCAAATGGCTCACCGACCTCGAACTCACCACCTTCGACCAACAGGCCTACTGGATCCGGCGCGGCTGGGGACGCCTCGCCCCCATCAAGATCCAATCCCGCATCGACACCCCCGGCGGCTTCGGCCGCATCCCCGCCGGACGCACCACCATCGCCGGCACCGCATGGGCCCAACCCATCGGCATCGAACGCGTCGAAGTCCGCGCCGACGGCGGACCCTGGCACACCGCCCGACTGTCCACAGAGGTCAACCCCAACACCTGGCGCATGTGGCGCTGCGAACTCGACCTCCCACCCGGCGGCCACACCATCGAATGCCGCGCCACCGACCACAACGGCACCACCCAAACCCCCCGCCGCGCACCCGTCCTCCCCGACGGCGCCACCGGCTGGCACTCCGTCTTCTGCACCGCCCGCTGACCCCAGCCGCACATTCCGGAAAAAAACCACCGATCCGACCCGTCCAGAACCACCTCCGCACCGAACACACCACGACAACAACCGAAAGCGCCCCGGGCGAAACCCGAGAGGAACACTCCCCCATGACGATCCGCCGCCACGCCGCTGCGATCACCGGCACCACCGCCGCCCTCGCCCTCGCCCTCACCGCCTGCGGACAAGGCCAGCAGGACGACGCCCCCGCCGCCCAGCCGCCCGCACCCGCACCCGCGCCGGCCCCCGCCGCCGACGGCGTCACCACCGCCGACGACGTCTTCGGCCCCGGCTGCTCCCAGGTCCCCACCGACCCCAACGACCCCGGCTCCGTCCAGGGCATGATCGACGACCCGGTCGGCACCGCCGCGAGCAACAACCCCCTGCTCACCAAGCTCACCGCCGCCGTCCAGGCCGCCGGACTCGGCGACACCCTCAACAAGGGCGACGCGAACTACACCGTCTTCGCCCCCGCCGACCCCGCCTTCGACGCCATCCCCGCCGACACCCTCAACGCCATGCTCACCGACCCCGCCCAGAAGCAGCAGCTCACCGACCTGCTCACCTACCACGTCGTCCCCCAGCGCATGGACGCCGACGGCATCGCCCAAGCCGGCAAGCTCCCCACCGCCCAAGGCGACGAACTCACCGTCGAAGGAAGCGGCGACAACCTCAAGATCAACGGCGCCTCCGTGCTGTGCGGCAACGTCCCCACCGCCAACGCCACCGTCTTCGTCGTCGACAAGGTCCTCATGCCCGGCGAATGACACCCACCGGGGTGGCCCGGCCCACGTGCGGGCGGCGCTGACGAGCGCCGCCCGCACCCCGTGTGCTTCGATCTCCACCGTGGACGTGCCGAACCGGGAACACCGGCGCCCCGCCCGAGAAACCTCACCCACGGCGCGGCGCGAACTCGACGCCGCAGGCATCCACGACCCCGCCCTCCGCACCGCCTACCACCGCTGCCGCGCCCTCAACGCCCACCACGGCCGCACCTACTTCCTCGCCACCCGGCTCCTCCCCGCCGCCGACCGGCCCGCCGTGCACGCCCTCTACGGCTTCGCCCGCTGGGCCGACGACATCGTCGACGACACCACCACCCCCACCGACACCCGCGAACGCGAACTCCACCGCCTCGACGCCGCCCTCCACCGCGCCCTGCACCACGGCGACACCGAGCACCCCGCACTCGCCGCCGTCGCCGACACCGCGCACCGCTACCGGCTCCCCACCGGCCTGTTCACCGACTTCATGCGCTCCATGCGCATGGACCTGCGCATCGCCGAATACCCCACCCGCGCCGCGCTCGACGACTACGTCCACGGCTCCGCAGGCGTCATCGGCCTCCAAGTCCTCCCCGTCCTCGGCACCACCGGACCCCGCGAACACGCCGCACCCCACGCCGCCGCCCTCGGATTCGCCTTCCAGCTCACCAACTTCCTCCGCGACGTCGGCGAAGACCTCGACCGCGGCCGCGTCTACCTCCCCGCCGACGAACTCGCCGCCTTCGGCGTCGACACCGACCGGCTGCACTGGTGCCGCCGCACCGGACGACCCGACCCACCCGTCCGCCGCGCCCTCAGCGACCAGGTCGCCCGCACCCGCGCCCTCTACCGCGACGCCGAACCCGGCATCGCCCTCCTGCACCCCGCCGCCCGCCCCTGCGTGCGCACCGCGCACCTGCTCTACGGCGAAATCCTCGACCTCATCGTCGAATCCGGATACCAGGTCTTCGCCCACCGCCTCGCCGTGCCCACCCACCGGCGACTCGGCGTCGCCGCACCCCGGCTGCTCGGCGCCCTCACCACCCGAGCCCTCCGGCGCCGCCGATGACACCCCAGGTCACCAGCCTCTTCGACCACGGCGGCCGCGACTACGACGCGCTCGTCGCCGCCAACCCCGGCTACCACCGCGACCTGCACCGCGCCGCCCGGCACCTCCACCTCCCCGGCGACGGGCGCGGCCTGCACCTGCTCGACCTCGGCTGCGGCACCGGCGCCTCCACCCGCGCCCTGCACCAAGCCCTGCCCGCCGCCACCATCACCGCCGTCGACGGCTCCGCCCGCATGCTCGCCCGCGCCCGCGAGAAGACCTGGCCCACCACCGTCCGCTTCGTCCACGCCGACGCCCGCCACCTCACCGCCGCCGGCGTGCACGGCCCCTTCGACGGCATCCTCGCCGCCTACCTGCTGCGCAACCTCCCTGACCCGGACGCCGGACTCCACCTGCTGCACGACCTGCTCCGCCCCGGAGCACCCCTGGCCGTGCACGACTACTCGCTGCCCCACCGCCGCGCCGACCGGCTGCTGTGGCACGCCGTGTGCTGGACCGTGATCATCCCCGCCGGACGGTGGGTCACCGGCGACACCGCGCTCTACCGCTACCTGTGGCGCAGCGCCCTCGACTTCGACTCCCCGCCAGAACTCGCCGCCCGAATGCGCCGCACCGGCTTCACCGGCGTGCACGTCGAACACACCGCCGGGTGGCAGCGCACCCTCACCCACACCTTCCTCGGGAGGAGACCCGTTGCGTGACCCGCGCGCCGTCCGCCACCCCGCGCACCCCGGCGCCGAACGGCTCCGCGGCCCCGCGCCCCGCGCCGCCGTCATCGGCGGCGGCATCGCCGGACTCGCCGCCGCCGCTTGCCTCGCCGACCGCGGTATCCACGTGCAGCTGCTGGAACGCGAACAGCACCTCGGCGGCCGCGTCGGCGGCTGGGACACCACCCTCACCGACGGGTCCGCGGTCGCCATGAACCGCGGCTTCCACGCCTTCTTCCGCCAGTACTACAACCTGCGCCGCCTGCTGCGCCGCGCCGACCCCGACCTCCGCGGGCTCGTGCCGATCCCCGAATACCCCCTGCTGAGCTCGGACGGCAGCACCGACACCTTCGCCGGACTGCCCCGGACACCACCGTGGAACGCGCTCGGCTTCGTCGCCCGCAGCCCCACCTTCCACTGGCGCGACGTGCCCGCCATGAACCTGCGCGCCGCAGCAACCCTCGCCGACGTGCGAGTGCCCGGCGTCTACGCCCGGCTGGACGGCACCAACGCCGCCGACTACCTGCGCCACATCGGATTCCCGCCCGCCGCGCGGCACCTGGCGTTCGAGGTGTTCTCCCGCAGCTTCTTCGCCCCGCCCACCGAACTCTCCGCAGCCGAACTCGCGCTGATGTTCCACCTGTACTTCCTCGGCTCCAGCGAAGGACTGCTGTTCGACGTGGCCGCCGACTCCTTCCCCACCGCCCTCTGGGAACCGCTGCGCGCCCACCTCGAAGAACGCGGCGTGCGGTTCCGGCTCGGCACCGAAGTCGCGGAGATCTCGCACCGCGGCCCGCGCGAACTGACCGCGCACCCCGTCGACGGCGAACCCGTGCCCGCCGACGCCGTGGTGCTCGCCACCGAACTCGGCGGGGCGCAGCGCATCCTCGACGCCTCCCCCGAACTCGCGCACCGCGGGTGGCGGGACCGGATCGGAGAGCTGCGCAGCGCACCGCCGTTCCTCATCTCCCGGTTCTGGCTGGACCGGCCGGTACGCGCCGACCGGCACGCGTTCCTCGGCACCAGCGGCTTCGGACCGGTCGACAACATCAGCGTGCTGGAGCGCTACGAACGGGACGCCGCCCGGTGGACGCGCGCGCACGGCGGCTCCGTCGTCGAAGTGCACTGCTACGCGCTGCCGCCCGACGCGACCGTCGACGGGATGCGGCCCCGGGTACTCGACGAACTGCACCGGGTCTACCCGGAGACCGCCGCGGCCGGCATCGTCGACGAACGCCACGAGCTCCGCGCGGACTGCCCGCTGTTCCCGCCCGGCGGATTCGCGCAGCGCCCCGCGATCACCACCCCGGAACCCGGACTGGTGCTGGCCGGTGACCACGTGCGCGTCGACCTGCCGGTGGCGCTGATGGAACGGGCCGCGACCAGCGGGATGCTCGCGGCGAACCGGTTGCTGCGGCAGTGGGGGCTGCGCGGGCACGACGTGTGGACAGTGCCGACAACCGGACGCTCCCCCCTGCTCCGGGTTGCCTCCGGCTACGCCTGAGGCTTCTCCTTCCACTCCTGTTGCTCGGGGAGCCGGTGGCGGAACCTCAGCGCTTTCCTCGCTGCGGGATCGTTTTCACCGGTGGCTCCGCCACAGGAGAAAACGCTGTCCTCGCGAGGAAAGCGCTGAGAACCCGCGGCGGTGCCGGTTGCTCGGGTGGTCGGCTGTTCAGCGGCTGCGCCGCTGACGGGAAACCGACGAGACCCGCCGGGCGGGTTCAGAGACGGGCGGTCAGCGGTTCCCTCGTTGCGGGATCGATTTCACCGGTGGCTCCGCCACGGGCGAAATCGCTGTCCTCGCGAGGAAAGCGCTGAGTACCCGCTGCGGTGCGAGTTGCTCGGGTGGTCTCTGTTCAGCGGCTTCGCCGCTGACGTGACGAGGCGCGGTTCCAGGGTTCGGGAAGTCGGGCGGATCCGGCTCGGGGGCCAAGACCGTCTCTTAAACTGGGGTGGCCCGGGGTCGTCCGGGAATCCCGCGCGGGGGCGGGAGATCGCACGGGGGAAGGCTCTTTCCGCTCATGGTCGAACGATCCCGCCCGTCCGGGCGGGTGCGCGCGCTGGTCCCGCTCGGCGCGGCGCTCGCACTGCTCACGGCGTGCGCCCTGCCGGACGCGCAGCCGTCCCCGCCGACCCGGTTCGACCGGCCCGTCGAGCGCAGCCTGAGCAGCAGCACCCTGCGCACCGCGCACGAGCGGTCCAGCGACGGCGTGGTGGCCTCCGGCGGTGATCCGGCGCCGTACAACTACGCGCCGACGGTGCTCGCCGAACCGGACGGCGAAGGCATGCACCACCGGGCCTGGTGGTGCAGCCAGCTGCCGGGGATCGGACCGCCCGGCGACGACGTGCTGTTCGCCGAATCCGGTGCGCTGGACCGGGAATTCACCGCCGACGGGGCTCCCGCGGTTCCGGTGTTCACCGCCGAACCGGGCGCGTTCGACGGCAAGCACACCTGCGACCCGTCCGTGCTGCGCACCGGCGGCCGGTACTACCTGTACTACACGGGCGCCGCCGCCGAGCACGCGCACGGCAACGCCATCGGCGTCGCGAGCAGCACCGACGGGCGCGCGTGGCGGCGGGAGGCGGGCGGCAGGTCGATCGTGCGGCCGTCGGGGGAGGTGCACCGGGCCAACGACTACGGCGCCGGGCAGCCCTCGGCGCTGTTCCTGGACGGCTGGTTCTACCTGATGTTCACCGACACCACCGCCTCCGGAGCCGGGTGGAACGGCGCCGGGCAGTTCGTGCTGCGTGCCAGGGACCCGGAGTTCACCGACCGGGTGCAGTCGCTCGACGACACCGGTTTCACCCCGGCCGGCACCACCGACGCGGCCCGGCGGCGGTCCGTGGTGGACGCGTTCAGCGCGGACTGGACGTGGAGCGACGCGCTGCAGGCGTTCCTGATCGCGCACCAGACCGAGCAGGGCACCACGATCACCTCCTGGGACCGCGACTTCACCCGCCATCCGTACGCACCGCTGCTGGTGCCGGGACCGTGGCGGGAAGGGCCGGGTCTGGTGCGCGGCGATGACGGGCACGCGCCCACCTCCACCGCGGACCCGTGCGGCACGGTCCCGGTGGACCTGCTGCGCGCCACCGAACCCGATCCGGCGCCGACGGCGCTGCGCTCCTTCGGGCTGGACGTGGTCGGCGTGCGCGGCTGCGCCGACCCGGCGGGTGCCCGCGACGTGCTGGAGGCGTTCGGGGTGCCGTCGCCGGAGCGCACGGTGGACGTGGTGCGCGGCGGGCGGAAGGTGCGGGTGGAGCGCCGTTCGGTGGCGGCGACGATGGTGCGCCGCGTCCTCGACGAGCGGGTGCCCGCGCTGGAGGACGTGCCGGTGGCGGGGACCGTCCGCGCCGGGGCGCCGGTGCTGCGGTCCCCGGCGGGGGAGCTGGTCGTGCTCGACGACCACGACCGCGCCTGGACGATCTTGGCGGACAGCGCGGCCGCGAACGACTCGCCGGTGACCGACCTGGACCAGCAGGCCTGGGACGCCCTGCCTCGCGCAGGCGACCTCCGCTGACCCCGGGGTGGCGGCCCGTCGGCCCGGGTGGCTCCGGAGGGCCGCCTGGCGCCTTCCCGTTACGGGCGTGGCCTGGCGAGATGTCTGGTTAGGCTGGTGCGCATGCCCGAGACGCACGCCCGACGCCGCCAAGCCCTGCGCGACCTGCTCCGCCGAGCGGACCTGGACGCGGTCCTGGTCACCGATCTGCTCAACATCCGCTACCTGACCGGCTTCACCGGTTCGCAGGCCGCGCTGGTGGTGCACGCCGCCGACGAGCCCGGCGCCGAGCGGGGCACCGCGTTCAGCACCGACGGCCGCTACCGCACCCAGTCCGCCGAGCAGGTCCCGGACCTGGAACGGCTCATCGAGCGGCCCAGCGAACTCGTGCTGGCCGAGCACCTCGCCCAGGATCCGGCCCGCTACCGGCGCACCGGCTTCGAGAGCGGCCACGTCACCGTGGACGGCCTCGACGTGCTCGCCGCCGCGGCCCCCGGGATCGAGCTCGTCCGCGCGCCCGGCCTGGTGGAGGACCTCCGCCTGATCAAGGACGCCGCCGAGGTGGACGCGCTGCGGATGGCCTGCGCGGCCGCCGACCGGGCGCTGGCCGACCTCATCGAGCACGGTGGCCTGCGCCCCGGCCGCACCGAACTGGAGGTGGCCCGCGAGCTGGAGGCCCGGATGCGCGAGCACGGCGCCGCAGGCCCGTCCTTCGAGACGATCGTGGCCGCGGGCGCGCACTCGGCGATCCCGCACCACCGGCCCACCGGCGCGGTGCTGGCCGCGGGCGACTTCGTGAAGATGGACTTCGGTGCGCTGGTGGACGGCTATCACTCGGACATGACCCGCACCGTGGTGCTCGGTTCCCCCGCCGATTGGCAGCGCGAGATCTACGAGCTGGTGCGCACCGCGCAGGCGGCCGGGCGGGAGGCGGTGCGCCCCGGCGCGGACGTGCGCGAAGTGGACGGCGCGGCCCGGAAGGTGATCGAGGACGCGGGGTACGGCGAGCGGTTCCCGCACGGCCTCGGCCACGGCGTCGGCCTCGAAATCCATGAGGCACCGGCGTTGTCGCAGCGGGGGGACGGTACGATTCGAGAGGGGATGGTGGTCACCGTCGAACCCGGCGTGTACGTGCCGGAGCGTGGCGGGGTCCGCATCGAGGACACCCTGGCCGTGCGCGCGAGCACGCCGGAACTCCTCACCTTGACGACCAAGGAGCTCGTCGCCGTCTGAGCGCGGTGCGCGTGCGGCCGATGACGTTACGGCGGCGCCGCACGCCGCCTCAGTTGTCAACCGCAGCCCGCATCACATGGAGAGACCGGACACGTGGCATCCACGAACGACCTCAAGAACGGACTCGTGCTCAAGATCGACAACCAGTTGTGGTCGGTCGTGAACTTCCAGCACGTCAAGCCGGGCAAGGGCGGCGCCTTCGTGCGCACCACGCTGAAGAACGTGCTCTCCGGGAAGGTCGTCGACAAGACCTTCAACGCGGGGGTCAAGGTCGAGACGGCGAACGTGGACCGCCGCGAGATGACCTACCTCTACGACGACGGCACCGATTTCGTCTTCATGGACCAGGACACCTACGACCAGGTGACCGTGTCGCGCCCGGTCGTCGGCGACGCGGCGAACTACATGCTGGAGAACAGCAACGTGGTCATCGCCCGCCACGACGACGAGCCGCTGTACGTGGAGCTGCCCGCCTCGGTGGAGCTGTCCGTCTCGCACACCGACCCCGGTGTGCAGGGCGACCGGTCCACCGGCGGCACCAAGCCGGCGACGCTGGAGACCGGCGCGGAGGTCCAGGTCCCGCTGTTCCTGAACACCGGCGACAAGGTCAAGGTCGACCCGCGCGACGGCCGCTACCTGGGTCGCGTCAACACCAAGTGATTCGTTCCCGCCGCGCCCGCGGCCCCGTCGGCGCGTCCGGCAGGGCCGCGGTTCGCGCCGGGCGGGGGACACCGGAAAGAGAGTTGTGAGTTGGGCTCACGGAGCAAGGCCCGCAAACGCGCGGTGGACGTCCTGTACGAGGCCGACCTGCGCGGTCTCGACGCGGTGACGTTGCTGTCCGAGCGGCTCGCCGCGCCCGAGGCCGCGCCCGTCGCGGACTACTCGGTGACGCTCATCGAGGGCGTCGCGGGCAACCGGCAGCGCATCGACGACGTGCTCGTCGAGCACGCCGAGGGCTGGACGTTGAGCCGGATGCCCGCGGTGGACCGGGCCGTGCTGCGGCTGGGCCTCTACGAGCTGCTGTGGAGCGAGGACGTGCCGCCCGCGGTCGCCATCGACGAGGCCGTGGAGCTGGTGAAGGCGCTGTCCACGGACGACTCGCCGCGGTTCGTCAACGGCGTGCTGGGCCGGATCGCCGGGATCAGCGACCGGCTGCGGACGTCGATCCGGAACCTGGAGGCCGCCGAGGCCGCGGCGCGGGAGCGCGCCGAGTCCGACGCGCAGAACTGATCGATCGACCCGCGGGGGCGCCGATGCGTCCCCGCGTTCGTCGTATCCGCACCCGGAAATCGGTTTCCCGGGTCGAGCGCAGGACGGCTGCGGCCCCGTCCCCGGGTTCCGGGGCGGGGCCGCAGCAGCCGCGTTCGCGAGTTCACTCCTCCCGAGCGGGTCGTGCCTCGGGCGGCAGGACGCCCCAGTCGATGAGCTGTTCGGTCAGCTCGCCGGGGGTCATGTCGTAGATGATGGCGAGGGATCGCAGGTCCTCGGTCCGGATGGACAGCACCTTGCCGTTGTAGTCGCCGCGCTGGCTCTGGATGGTCGCCGCGTACCGGGCGAGAGGCCCGACCTTCTCGGCAGGCAACTGCTGCAACCGCTCCAGGTTGATCACGACCTTGGTGGCCGGTTCGGCGCCGGAGGGAACCCGCCCCTCCGGGAGTAGCTCCGCGACCGGAACACCGTAGAAGTCGGCCAGTTCGGCGAGCTTCTGGACGGTGACCGCTCGGTCGCCACGTTCATAGGACCCGACGACCACGGCCTTCCACCGCCCGCCTGACTTCTGCTCGACGCCGTGCAGCGAGAGACCCTGCTGCTGGCGGATAGCGCGGAGCTTGCCGCCCAGCGCCTTGGCGTAGTCGCCCATGTGGCGTTTCTCCGTTTCATTCGCCCCGTCAGCCTAGACCGGATGCCGGGGAGGAAAGCTCAGATTGATACGGAGAGTAATGTTCGCTCGCAAGTGTCACTAGGTCAAGTTGGTCTTCCTATGCCGCCAGGGCGAGTACTCACACACCACCCGGACGATTGACCTGCGGACGCTGATAGCGTACAAGGCGAACCCGGTGGTCACCTGGTGGCGATCCGAAGTTCGTTCCGGCGGGCGGGTGCACGCGCATCCCGTCCACTGGGGAATCAACCATCCTTTAAGGACCCGTCCAGTGAGGCGGGGAAGGAGGCTCGACCGTGGCGTCACGCCGGCAGGCGGGCGCGACGGACCCGGCCGGGCAGCGGGAGCTGCTCTCGGCCGGTGACGTTGCGCGCACGATCGCCCGCATCGCTCATCAGATCATCGAGAAGACCGCGTTGGACACCGCTGCGGAGGGCCCGGAGGCCCCGCGCGTGGTGCTGCTGGGAGTCCCGACCAGGGGCGTGCCGCTGGCCCGCCGCCTCGCCGCCCGGATCGCGGAGTTCAGCGGGGTGGAGGTGCCCACCGGCACCCTCGACATCACGCTCTACCGAGATGACCTGCGGACACAACCGAACCGGCCGCTGGAGCCGAGCAGCCTGCCGCCCGCCGGGATCGACGGCGCGCTGGTGGTGCTGGTCGACGACGTGCTGTTCTCCGGCCGCACGGTGCGCGCCGCCCTCGACTCGTTGCGGGACCAGGGCAGACCGAGCGCGGTGCAGCTGGCGGTGCTGGTGGACCGCGGGCACCGGGAGCTGCCGATCCGCGCCGACTACGTCGGCAAGAACGTGCCGACCTCGCGCAGCGAGGAGGTCGCGGTGCGGCTCGCGGAGGTCGACGACGCGGACTCGGTGTTCATCCGGCGCAGCGAGGAGGTGCGGTGATGCGGCACCTGCTGTCCACCGAAGGCCTGGACGCGGCGACGGCGACCGCGGTGCTGGACACCGCGGGCACGCTGAAGCAGACGCTGCTGGGCCGCGAGGTGCGCAAGCTGCCCACGTTGCGCGGGCGCACCGTGATGACCATGTTCTACGAGAACTCCACCCGGACCCGGGTGTCGTTCGAGGTCGCCGGCAAGTGGATGAGCGCCGACGTGATCAACGTGTCGGCCTCGGCGTCCTCGGTCGGCAAGGGTGAGTCGCTGCGGGACACGGCGCTGACCCTCTCGGCGGCGGGCGCGGACTGCGTGATCGTGCGGCACCCCGCCTCGGGCGCGGCGCACCGGCTCGCGGGCTGGCTGGACGAGGCCGGGACGCAGGTCGTGAACGCCGGGGACGGGATGCACGAGCACCCGACGCAGGCGCTGCTGGACGCGGCGACGCTGCGGGAGCGCCTCGGGGAGCTGGCCGGGCGCAAGGTCGCGATCGTGGGGGACCTGCTGCACAGCCGGGTCGCGCGGTCGAACGTGCACCTGCTGCGCACCCTCGGCGTCGAGGTGGTGCTGGTGGCGCCGCCGACGCTGGTGCCGCACGGCATCGAGCACTGGGGCGCGGAGGTCGTGCACGAACTGGACCCGGTGCTGCCGGGCGTGGACGCGGTGATGCTGCTGCGGGTGCAGGCCGAGCGGATGCACGGCGGGTTCTTCCCGTCGGCCCGCGAGTACTCGATCGCCTACGGCCTCAACGAGAAGCGGCTGGCGAAGCTGCCGGAGCACGCCGTGGTGCTGCACCCCGGTCCGATGCTGCGCGGCATGGAGATCGCCCCGGCGGTGGCGGACTCGCCGCGCGCTGCGATCACCGAGCAGGTCCGCAACGGGGTCCACGTGCGCATGGCGGTGCTCTACCACCTGCTGGCCGGAGAGGAGATCGCGGCGTGAGCCGGGTGCTGATCAAGGAAGTCCGTCCCTACGGCGACGGCGACGCGGTGGACGTGCTGGTCGACGGCGAGCTGATCGCCGAGATCGGCGCGGACCTGGACGTCGAGGCCGATGAGGTCGTGCGCGGCGGGGGTGGTGTGCTGCTGCCCGGTTTCGTGGACCTGCACACCCACCTGCGCGAGCCGGGCCGCGAGGACACCGAGACGGTCGAGACCGGCTCGGTCGCGGCCGCGCTGGGCGGCTACACGGCGGTGTTCGCGATGGCCAACACCGACCCGGTGGCCGACAACGCGGTGATCGTGGAGCACGTGTGGCGCCGCGGCCTGGAGATCGGCCTGGTCGACGTGCACCCGGTGGGTGCGGTGACGGTCGGCCTGGGCGGTGAGCAGCTCGCGGAGCTGGGCACGATGGCGCGCTCGGCGGCCGGGGTGCGGATGTTCTCCGACGACGGCAAGTGCGTGCACGACCCGCTGGTGATGCGCCGCGCGCTGGAGTACGCGAAGGCGCTGGGCGTGGTGGTGGCCCAGCACGCCGAGGAGCCGCGGCTCACGGTCGGCGCGCAGGCCCACGAGGGCGCGAACGCGGCCCGGCTGGGACTGGCGGGCTGGCCCGCTCCCGCGGAGGAGTCGATCGTGG
Organism: Saccharopolyspora sp. NPDC047091; assembly: GCF_040643635.1. Taxonomy (NCBI): domain Bacteria; kingdom Bacillati; phylum Actinomycetota; class Actinomycetes; order Pseudonocardiales; family Pseudonocardiaceae; genus Saccharopolyspora; species Saccharopolyspora sp. NPDC047091. The sequence continues at coordinate 1,113 of NZ_JBEYUS010000061.1, read as the reverse complement.
CGCGGGACTGCCTGCTGGCCGGGCACACCGGCGGCACGCTGCACGTCTGCCACGTGTCCACCGCGGGCACCGCGGAGATCCTGCGCTGGTGGAAGTCGCGCGGCGATGCGGGCGGCACGGTGTCGGCGGAGGTCACGCCGCACCACCTGCTGCTCACCGACGAGCTGCTGTCGACCTACGACCCGGTGAACAAGGTGAACCCGCCGCTGCGCACCGACGAGGACGTGCGGGCGCTGCGGCAGGCGCTGGCCGACGGCACCGTCGACTGCGTGGCCACCGACCACGCCCCGCACGCCGCGCAGGACAAGGACTGCGAGTGGTCGGCCGCCAAGCCGGGCATGCTCGGCCTGCAGACGGCGCTGGGCGTGGTGGCGCGCACGATGGTCGAGCCGGGCCTGCTGGACTGGCGCGGCGTGGCGCGGGTGCTCAGCGAGCGGCCCGCGCAGATCGCCGGGCTGGCCGACCAGGGCCGTCCGATCGCGGTGGGCGAGCCGGCGAACCTGGCGCTGGTCGACCCGGACGCGCGCTGGACGGTGCGCGGCGCGGAGCTGGCCAGCATCGCGGCGAACACGCCGTTCGAGGGCATGGAGCTGCCGGGCCGGGTGCGCGCGACGCTGCTGCGCAGCCGGATCACCGCGCACGAGGGCGAGGTGCGGCGCTGATGGAGCGGACGCTGTGGGTGCTGGTGCTGCTGGCGCTGCTGGTGCTGGTGTACTTCGGGATGCGCCGCGGCTGGCTGAACCGCAAGCGGCGCCAGGACGCGGAGTTCACCGCGTTCCCGGTGGCCCCGGAGGACGTGGCCGAGCGGCCCGCGCTGCTGGCCGATCAGACCGGCTTCTACGTGGGCAGCACGAAGGCCGGTGACTGGCAGGACCGGATCGTGGTCGGCGACATCGGGCACCGCGCGAACGCGGTGGCGAGGCTGCGCGACTCGGGCCTGCTGCTGGAGCGGACCGGCGCGAGTCCGATGTGGATTCCCGCGGAGTCCGTGCTGGACGCGCGCGTGGACCACAAGCTGGCGAACAAGGTCGTTCCCGGTGCGGGGCTGCTGGTGGTGACCTGGCGCCTGGGGGACCAGGACATCGACACCGGCTTCCGCGCGGACGACAAGTC